>NZ_JBZNBU010000023.1:0-35740 GCF_058530065.1 Waterburya sp.
AAATAAAAAATTCTTCTTTTGTACCTTTGCGTCTCTGCCCAGAACACGAAGCTGGGCTTGCCCCGTTTGGCTCGGGGTAAACGGCTTTGCGAGAAACAAAATCCCAACAATATTAAGTGCAACTTCAAGGAGAAATGGTATTATTCCCTATTCCCTATTTCTAATTTGTAGTATTTTTTTGGGGATTTCATATAAGTGCATATCACACTAGGCTCTAACGTATCTTATTCATGTCCCAACAATTAAGGAGATCCCTCGACAATGGCTTTACTAATTACCTTGACTCTAACTACCATCGCAGGATATATCAAAATGACCGTCAATGAAGAAATTGAAGCTGTCTTCGCTGGTTTAGTTGCCTGTCTCGGTTTGTTTCTCAGTTTATTTTTTGCTCCTATTTATATCAAATTAGCTCTACTCGTTATATTATTAGTTTCACCTAAACTAAAGTAATCTGATTAACCAAAAAATAACCATTAGCAAAATTAAATTCCTTTAAAACCCACCTTTTCGTCCATTTCTTTTTCTAGAGGCTTATCGCGATCGCTTTGACGCAGCGCACCGATTTGATTGAGAATAATACCCAAAATAATGACGCTTCCCCCAATATAATGGGCTAGGGTAGGAACTTCTCCTAAAATAAGCAAAGCAAAAAGAATCCCCGCGATCGGACTAATAGAACTTGCTAGGGATACATCCGCAGCTTCGGTAGTTTTCAAACCCTTGAACCAGGCTAATTGTCCTCCCACTACAATTATCGCTCCATAAATTAACATCCATTGCCAAAGTAGTGGTGCAAAAACATCCATGAAATGACCGACACCATAAAATTTAATTGTCAAAGAGAAGAAAATCAACGTTCCCACAGCAGTACGAAAAATAGTAAATATTCCTAGAGGAATGTTATTTAACTTAATTTTAGTAATCAAATCGGACAAAGCTAAAGCGATCGCTCCTATTGCAGTCATTAATTCTCCTCGACCAACAGAAAAACCCGCCATTGCACTAGAGTTACTATCGACAGGTTGTAACAAAATGGTAAGCATTACCCCAACAAAAGCTAATACCGCCCCAATAATAATTTGATTGTTAACTCTGGCTTTGAGAATTAGCACTGATAGAGCAAGACTTATGGGAGGCTCAATTCTACCTATCAAAACTACATTATTAACTGCTGTCTGTTCTAAGGCAAAGAAAAACATAGCTGGTGCTAATGCCCCTGAAAGAGCAGCTACTAAAACCATACTGAGCCAATCTAGAGCAGAAAGCCGCCCCAGAGAACTAGAGTTCCATTCTCTACCGTAAATAACTATTAAAGCCAATAAAGCACAAATATTACCGACAAACAAAACATTACAAAAAGAAATGGGGTTTCGCCCATCAATTAAATTGTTTGCACCCAACTCTGTAAGCTTTCTGGTTACGGAATTGGAAGCAGCAAATATCAAGATTGCTATTAGCAGATAACCGCGCCCAGATATTCTATTTAACATCAACTAGCCTCTTCACTGTTCATTGACACAGTATCTTTGCAATAATCGATACAATCATCAAAATTCACTAGAAATTTTTACATATTAGTTTTTGATTTCAGCTAATTGAAAATAGCTAAATTGTTTTCTGATGATTTTTGTAGTCTAAATTAGAATAACAGTCTAAATGAACCTAGGCACGGACTCGCAGAGATATCTAGGGATGACGACTCAGAAAACACTATTTACCAACGTGCAGAACGTCATAAAAAATTAACAAAAAAGGCTTATTTTTAGCAATAATCACCAAGAAAATCTCAGCCTATTTTCATATATTTAATCTAGAGACACGAGCGATCGCTTTAATTGTTGTCCTAATCGCCGATCGATATTCATGAGATTGGCTCAGATTAATTTATCTAGAATTTATTAGTTATGTACGATTTCCCTACAGTAATACCAAAAATAACTAAAAATAAAACCCGCTCTCAAGATATCTCCACAGTTACAGCCGATCGCATTTTGATTATTGCTAAAGAAGAAAAACTAACTGAATTAATTACTATTAGATTAAGATGCCAAGGATATGAAGTAGAAGTATTTTATGATGGTATATCTGCTGCGATCGCCATTCATCAAAAAGAACCAGATTTAATTATTATAGATTGGACTTATTATTCTTTTCAAAACCTTAATATCTATTATTGTTTGCGTTCGACTAATAATTATGTGCCAATAGTTGCTTTTACTGAAGAACGAAGCGTCACTAAAAGAATCGAACTGTTAAATGCAGGAGCAGATTACTGTATTTCTAAACCTTTTGCGATCGCTGAGTTTATTGCGATTGTTAAAGCTCGTTTGCGTCAAAATAAACAGCCCAAATCTTCTATATTGGTTTTTTCCGATCTAGCTCTCAATACCCTCTCCAGGCAAGTTTATCGCCACAAACGTTTAATTATTTTTACGGCGAAAGAGTTCAATCTCTTGAAATATTTTATGCAGCATCCCCTTCAGGTATTAACTCGCGTTCAAATATTAGAAACTATTTGGGGAGTAGATTTTACGGGAGATTCCAATATTATTGAAGTTTATATTCGCTATCTACGAATGAAGCTAGAAGCAGAAGGGGAAAAACGTTTAATTCATACTATTAGAGGCGTGGGTTATGTTTTGCGCGTTGAGTGATTAACGGGAATCTTCAAAAAAGTTTTATCTGAACTAAAAAATTAACCGCATCTATCAAATTAATCATTGATAACTAACAATTGTTCATTATCCATCGATCAAAACTAGACGCGGTTGGTTAATTTAAGCTCTATACAGAAGCAGTTTCAGGAGACTTTACTCCATTGCTCTCTGCCGCTGCTTCTTTCTTTTGAATCCATAAAGAGGTGCAAGGAATTTTACTCTGATCGCAACGATCTGCATATTTTTTCGCTACTTCGGTTACCTCTTGAAGCAATCCTTGACTGAGAGTAGTCGGTTCTAATCCTAAATCCAAGAAGCGTTGATTTTTGACGAATAATTCGTTTTCTGGAGCTTCGTTGCGGGGATTTTTCAGGTAGGCAATTTCTCCCCCAGTCATATCTGCGACCATTTTAGCCAAATCCTTGACGCGATGGGTTTCGGTCATTTGATTTAAAATTCTGACTCGATCGCCTTTAGCAGGGGGATTTTCCACTGCTAGTTGCACGCAACGAACTGTATCCTTGATGTGAATAAAAGCTCTAGTTTGCCCGCCAGTACCGTGAACCGTAAGAGGATAGCCAATGGCAGCCTGCATTAAGAATCGATTTAATACCGTACCGTAGTCACCATCATAATCGAAGCGATTGACTAATTTGGGGTGCATCAAAGTTTCGGGGGTATTAGTTCCCCAAACAATACCTTGGTGCAAGTCGGTAACGCGGATTTCATCGTTTTTGTTGTAGTAATAGAAAAATAGCTGATCCTGAGTTTTGGTCATGTGATAAACACTACCAGGGTTAGCAGGATACAAAATTTCTTGCTGAATGCGATCGCCGCTATCGGTAACGACTTCTACATCTAGATAGCCTTCGGGAATTTTCATGCCCGCAGTACCATAGCCATAAACACCCATAGTACCTAAATGTACTAGATGAATATCCAAACCAGATTCAACAATGGCACAGAGTAAGTTATTCGTTGCGTTGAGGTTATTATTAACTGTATAACGTTTGTGCTTAGAAGACTTCATCGAATAGGGGGCAGCACGCTGTTCGGCAAAGTGAACGATCGCATCGGGTTTTTCTGCCAAAATCAGATTTAACAAGCGATCGTATTCTTCAGCTATATCTATATTGTGAAATTTAATTTCTTTACCTGAGACTTCTTTCCAAGTACTTAATCTTTGTCCAATAGGAGCAATAGGAGTTAGAGAACTAACTTCTAATTCATTGTCTATGTTGCGTCTAGATAGATTATCGACAATAACTACTTCATGGTCGAGATTCGATAAGTGTAATGAGGTAGGCCAGCCACAAAAACCGTCTCCCCCAAGAATGATAACTTTCATATTTTACTCCCAACTATAAAATTCAATAATTAAACGACTCTGTTTATAAACGAATCGTCAAAATAGCAACTTCAATTATTTAACCAAACTTTATGCCCTTATTTTCGTTTTTATGGCTTGACATCTAAAATTTGGTATTGAGCTTTGATGGTGAGAGCGATCGCTAATTTGGCTTTAAATCCCCATTATCTTTAGGTTTTGTTAATTTATTTTCCTGGAAAATTGTCTGCTTCAATTAGCTAATATTTCTGAGTTTGAATTGTGATTTGGTATACTTAAACTTCATTTTTAACTATAAAACGATAGTTAAAAACTTTAATTCAAAAAGATAGTGCAGAAATTAATTAGAACGGCTCTAATTTTGCCAGATCCCTTACCAATCAGTAATTTTAAAAAATTTGTGTCGAAAAAGCTGATAAGCATAGCCCGAAAAATGAGCCACAGGCAAAGTCATTATTACTATTCCACACATTAGCCAACGATTGAGAAAAGAAGGAGGAGACTTACCGTTCCCCCGCCACACTTCTTTGGCAAAACTGCCATTTAACTTCAGATTTACTCGCAAACTTTCGGCAAAAACAGCTATTATTCCTAAAATAAAAATTTCTTTAGTATGCAAATTTAGATTGAGTAATAACAAATCTAAAATTGTCCAAGAGATCGCACAACAAATAAAGATAAAAGGTAGCTTGCCTCTCAACTGAAAATCTTCCTTATGCTTAATAGTAGTTAAGAATCTACCTCGACCGTATTTAAAATACTGAATCCACAAAGATTTCCAGTCTTTTCTGGGATAATACCAAACTTTAATATCCGAACTTACATAAATTGCGTGGGAATATTGTTCTAATAATCTTTGATTTAGTTCGGCATCTTCATTAGTAATTTGATTGGAATAACCGCGAAGTTTTAATAAATTGTCCGACCACATACAACCTAAAAAAACTGTATCTACATAGCCGTTATAATGAGGATTGCGATATTTCGCTCCTCCATTACCCAAAATACTATTAGCAGCTAAGGCAACTCCCGCTTGAAACTTTTCTTGGGCGACAAAACGTTGCGCCCCACCGACATTAATCGCCTTAGTTGTTAACAAAGTATTAATACATTTGTCCACATAATCAGGAGCATATTGACAGTGAGCATCAGCACGCAAAAAAATATCTCCTCGACAAGCTTTTAAGCCAATATTTAATGCTGTTGACTGAATTGTGCGAGGATTGTGTAGCAATTTGACTTTTGAATATAGATTAGATAATTCTGCTACCTTAGCCCTCGTGTTATCGGTGCTATTGCCATCTACAACTAATATTTCTAAAATATTGGGATATTCAGAAGCTAAAAAACCACCTATTACAGCTTCAATATTGTCTTCTTCATTATAAGTCGGTATTATAATCGACACCGAAGGCTTTAAACTCACACTCATACTACAATAGTTACTGCTTATTTTATAGGCTGTTTTAGTTCGATTAAGACCATCCAGGCTTGATATTTAATTATTGGCAATCTCAATAAAATCCCATCAAGCCACTGACAACAATTAAGAGTGAATTTGAATCCAGGCTTGTTAGCTAAAAAAATTGCTGCCAGAGAAGTTAAATAAAAATAGCGGATCTTAGATTGTCCAAATCGATTGGAAATAGCTTTGAGATCCTGGGCTAAAAGGGGATGCTCGTCTTCAGAACGAAGATTGGGAGTACGATGGCGATATAGCTCGATCGCCAAATTATGACCCAAAGGTTCGATAAAAATCGCTTTGCCTTCTGGTTTGAGGGTTCTGACAATGGAATTGATGGCTCGTTCTAAATCTAAATGATGGAGAATACCAGAACCACAAATAAGATCGTAAGAACTTTCAGCAAATTCAAGCTGTTCGGCATTCATTATTTGAAAATCAATCCGCTCTTGCAAATTCCGCTCTTTAGCCGTTTGCCGTGCTGTTTCGATTGCTACGGAAGAAATATCAATACCCGTCACCAATTCTGCGCCATTTTCTGCTAGCAAAAAAGCAAAACTCCCCGTACCGCAACCATATTCAACCGCTCGCTTACCGCGACTGGATGCTAAAATCACGTTGCGATAGGCTCGAAAAATAGAACCCGCGATGCTGTAAAATTTGCCAACTTGTTTGCCTCTGCGATTCTCGCTATAACTTGCATCATGAAACTTTTGCTCTCGCTCTATTCTGCCATCCAGGGTCATAATCTTCTTTTACTTCAATATTTGCTTCAATAATTGTTATTTATAACCAAAGTTTGGCTGGTATCATTGCCAATCTTAAAATTGATTTGAGAAAGCAGTAAGTATCTACTTTTATACGCTTTAATTGGGACAAAGAAAAAAAGCGATCGCGAATTTGTCGGTGATAGCTAAATTGCTGAAAAACTCTCACCGAAGAAACTCCAGTCGTATCATAATAGGCAATGGGAAAATACAATAGAGTTGGACTAGAAACTAGATTAGCTCTGATATTGTATTCATAATCCATCTCTACTGCTAAAGCTTCGTTATAGCTGCCAACTTTAGCAATCAAATCGCGAGAATAAAATGTAGATTGGTGACAGACAGGATTTCCATAAAGAAACAAGCTACTATCCCAAGTTTGGTGTTGGGGACGATGATTTTTTAAATGTCTATTTTTGCTGACAGAAATTGTTTCTCCTGTTGCCCATAACCACTGATATTGCTCGTAAGATTCGACAACGCGATCGATTACATTTTCCTTGACTAAAGTATCTCCCCCATTCAAAAAAAGAATTAAATCTCCAGTACTGCGATCGATGCCATTATTAAAAGCAGAAGCGATTCCTTTCCCTTTTTGGGGGTAAAATAACAAATTTTTTTGGTGGCTAAAATTGCTGAGTTGGGCTATTTCTCTGGGTGAAGCCTGACGATAAATAACAATATGATTTATAGCTTGGTATGACTGCTGGCTAACATTATTTAAAGTCGCAAACAAAGCAACATCTATCTTACTAGTAATAGTTACTATATCTATGGATATTGTTTTGGACATTCTTCATTGCTATCTATATTAAATTATGGATTATTTATAGTGACAGCTTACTATATAAACTATGAAAAACTCGCAAGTATTTCTGGCTTTGTCGATTTAAAGCAAAATAAGTTATTGCCTTATCTCTACTTTTGGTTGCCAGCTTTTGATATCTATTGCTATGTTTTAAGATCCAATGAATTCCTGCTGCTAAATCTTCTGGTAAAAATGGTCGAGCTAAATACCCATTTTCTTGACTGTCTATTAAATCGGGTATGCCACCAATTGCAAAAGCAGCACAAGGAGTAGCGCAAAACATTGCTTCTAAAATAGTGTTGGGCAAGTTGTCTTGGATAGAAGGGGCAACAAAAACATCTGCGGCGGCATACAGTAGAGACAGGGAAACATCGTCGTTTAGTTTGCCGATGTAGCGCGTTTTAAAACCAAAATCGGGGGGGTTAGGCGGAGTAGATGCGCCAAAGACTATTAATTCTAGATCTTGAGGGGATTCTAAGCTTTGGAGTTTTTTCAAGGCAGCAAACAATAAAGAAAAGCCTTTGCGTTTATCTTGAGTGCTATCTAACGCTCCAAATAAAACAATTTTTTTATTCTGGGGCAAATTGAGAATTTTACGAGCGATTTCTGGGGGATGGGGCTGATAAATTTGCGGATCGATACCGTTACCAATAACTTCAATCGGAACATTTTTAAATAACGAGCTAGATTTAGCCCTGTCAGCTAGCCAATGACTGGGAGTAACAATAGTTAAGTTCAAATCTTGCCATGCTTTTGCTTTGCGTTGCCAGATCCAACGAGATAAATCCCAGTCACGACTGCTTCCCAGTTGGGGACAACTGCCACAGGATTGCTGATAGCGATCGCATTCTCCGCTGTAGTGGCAGCCTCCCGTAAATGCCCACATATCATGGAATGTCCATACTAAAGGCTTGTTTAACTTACCTATATCCTCTATGGGCAAAAACCCCCCGCAGATCCAGTGAAGATTAATTATGTCGGGATTAATGGCTTCAATTTTCTTGAGGATTTTGTTGGGCAACCATTGAGAAGAGTAAATATTAATCGTCGGATCGCGATCGCGATGTAATAAAAAAGGTATTTGGTCTAAAGCTGGTTTAATTGCCGCAATACCTCTGTCTATCTTACTAGTGGGAGCGATAATAGTGCGATCGCCTGTTTGTCTGACTTGAACTAGCATCTGGGAGTCTGCCCCCGCAGCCAACAAGCCTCGATGTAATCTATAAGCCGCACGAGAAGCTCCACCAGACACATCACCAACGCTAAGAATTAGAATTTTCAAATCAATCGGAGATAACTAGTTAACAATTAACAGTTAATAGTAATTGGTTATTGCTGACAAGCTGTGATCGCTCTATTTTCAAGCTAGATCTATTATCCCCTTCGTACTCAAACCGACTCTCTTTTTTCACAATTGATTTAGGACTGCTATATAATTAATCCAATTCCAAGTTAACTTTAAGACGATTTAGATTATCTTGCGGATCTATTTTTTTAATTGCGATCGCTTTAAGATGAGGAATTAAGGATTTAATGGCTAGTTTGGTTACTTTATAAAGAGGAATGCGATCTTCTAGCAAAGACTTGCCATTTTGCAGATCGATATAAGCCAAATCACGATTATTAAAAGGAAGAGAAGCAAAAATTTGTTGTAATTCTCTATTGTCTAAAAAAGTTTTATTTTTAAGTTTATTATCTGTCAGATTATTATCTTTGATTAAGATAGTTTGGGCAGCTAAATTCGTTCCTTCAATTGATAAAGCTGCTCCCAAAGTTGGTTGGTTTACTAATGATTTTAATTCTGTCGTCTTATTTAACCAAGCCGATAAGGCAACAACATCTCCATAGCCCAGGGCAATATAAGGTTGAGGCAAATTCTTTAAAACTGTTTGATAAGACAGAGATTGCTTCAGACTGAGATTGATTGCTTGAGCTTGATTAATTGCTGTTTTAATAATTTGTGGTTGATTGGCAAAAAGAACAAAATCTCCCACGACAGCACTACTCCATAAAGCATTGGGTTTCTGGGAGGAAATAATATTTGCCCCTTTATAAGACTCCAAATCGATCTTATTTTGCTCTTGATAAATATTAGCTAGAGATTTTTGGGCTAAATTAGTATTTTTTGTTGCAGCAGCTAAAATATAGCCTGGTTGCGCTCCATTTCGGGGATTGCGATCGCAGTCCAAACTAGTAATAGCAAAAGTAATTTCATCTCCCAACCAGGGTTTCAAGTCTCTTTGATAATTAAATCCTATTTTGGCAGTTAAATTCTTTTCCCAGGTTTGCCATTCTGCGCGATCGCTCTGACGTTTATTTAAAGGTACACTAGCCTGGCGCAAACCATAGATCTTTTCGGGATTACTCAACAAAGAAATCATTGCAGGAGCTTGTTTGGGAACAAATACCGTCCCTGTGGGAAATCGATTAACGCCCCCCCTTAAAAGAGCCAGAGAACTTTTACTGGTCAGCCAACCCATACCCAGCAACCCGAGCAAAAAAACACCGATCGAGCCGACGACAAGAATCCAGAAAAAAGAACGAAATTTCATTAAAATAGGAATTTTAAACTAGCAATCGTACTAGCGATTTTAGCTGCCAGCCAGGGGATCGATTTAGCAGATCGGTAAAAAAATTAACAATAGATCGCGATCGAAGTAAGGGAAAATCAAGACATAGCAAATTTTTTTAATCAATCATAATCACAATGTCCTACAGTAGTTCAATTCCTGAAATTGATGTTAGAGAGCTTGCCAGCCGTCTGGCAGAAGATACACAATCCTTGCAGCTAATCGATGTACGGGAAAGAAGCGAACATGAGATCGCTCAAATTCCCGCATTCGATTTATATCCCCTCAGTGAATTCGATCTCTGGTCGGAAAAAATCTTAATAGATCTCGAACCAGAGGCAGAAACTATAGTTATGTGTCATCATGGAATGCGATCGGCTCAACTTTGTTATTGGTTGTCTACGAGAGGGTTTAGTAAAGTACAAAATGTGATGGGAGGAATCGATGCTTATTCCCGTTTTGTAGATAATCGTATTAATCGTTACTAATGTACTTTTATACTCTCAAACTAAAGGTTATACTCAATCAAAAACATTCCTATTTTTATTAAATACACATTACTAATAAAATAATTATTTAATGGTACGTCAATCCGATCTTAATGCAAGATCTCAAAACATATTGAAAGCCACTATCAAGCATTATATTGCTACCGCAGAGCCAGTAGCTTCTAAAACTTTGGCACGAGAATATGATTTTAATGTTAGTTCTGCTACTATTCGCAATGTCATGGGACGTTTGGAAGAAGCAGGATTGCTATATCAACCCCACGTATCTGCGGGGAGAGTCCCTTCTGATTCTGGCTATCGCATCTATGTAGACCAACTAATTGTCCCCAACGGTAAAATACATCAAAAAATTCAAAATTCTCTACAACGAGAATTACAACTAGCTAGAGCAAACTTTGAAGCACTATTACAAAAAACAGCCAAAATTCTGGCAACATTAAGCGGTTATATTGCTTTAATTACTTTTCCCCAAAACCTTAACTGCACTTTACACCATCTTCAATTGGTTAGTGTAGGAGGCGATCGCGTGATGTTAATTGTCGTCACAGATTCTTTACAAACTCAATCTGTTTTAATTCAATCTCCTTTACAAACTGAAACCGAAAATGAATCGAATTTGGAAGGGGAATTAGAGCTATTATCTAACTTTCTTAATAGTCAACTAACGGGCAAAAGTTTAACGGAAATAGCCCAATTAGATTGGTCGGAATTAGACCGCAATTTTGCTAAGTATACTGACTTTTTTCAAACTCTCTTCGAGCAATTGAAAATGACTTTAAAAAGCGATAATTCCAATCCCATTCTCATTCATGGAGTGGCAGAATTTTTGCGTCATCCTGAATTTTCTCAACTCCAACAAGTACAAACTTTATTATCTTTGTTAGAAGAAAAACAAGAAGAATTACTACCAGTTATTTATACTTTCCCCGAATTAGAAGAGTCTTGGAAAAGAGTTAATATTACCATTGGCGAAGAAAATCATCTCGAACCAATGCAAAACTGTACCTTAATTTCTGCTAATTACTATCAAGACAATACTCCTGTTGGTAGCGTTGGTATTTTAGGTCCCAAACGGATGCTTTATGAAAATGCGATCGCTCTAGTCGAAAATACCGCTAACTATCTTTCTAATCCTTTTAAGAGGTTGATTTAGTTATTAGTTATTAGTTTTTTCTAATACATAAGTAAATGTTTAACTGCTAGCTCTATTTCGATTGAAATTAGCATCCAAAGCTCCTTTAGGATAAGCAATTCGTTTGTGATTGAATTGCTGCCAAACTCTAACAAACACATCCGCTACGATTGGCAACTCTTCGTAACTAAGTCCGCTGTCGAGTAATTGACCATCTTGCCAGCGAGATTTAAAAATCTTTTGCACTGTAGATAAGGCTTTTTTGGGGGTAGCTTCTCGGAGCGAGCGCAATGCTGCTTCGCAACCATCTGCTAGCATCATGATTCCCGCCTCGCGAGATTGAGGAATTGGCCCTTCATAGCGAAAATCCGATTCTGATACGGGGATTCCCTGGGTTTCTGCTTTCTGTTTTGCCTGATGATAAAAGTAGGCAATTAACAAAGTTCCTTGATGCTCTGGAATAAAGTCGCGGATTGCTTTGGGCAAACCATATCTTTTTGCCATTGCCAAACCTTCGCTGACGTGCTTCTTAATAATCTCCGCGCTCAACCAAGGATCGTCGATTTCATCGTGTTTGTTGGGACCTCCCATTTGGTTTTCAATAAAACCCAGAGGATCGTGCATTTTGCCCACGTCATGATATAAAGTTCCAGCCCTGATCAATTCAACGTTACAGTTTAATTCCCTAGCAGCAGCCTCTGCTAAAGAAGCAACAAACATTGTATGTTGAAATGTTCCTGGAGCTTCGGTGGCCAATCTTTTCAATAAGGGTAAATTGGGATTGGATAACTCTGCCAAGCGAATTGGAGTAACCAGGTCAAAAAATCTTTCTAAATAGGGAGAGATCCCAATTGCTATCACGCTCCAAGCAACTCCAAACAGCCCGCAAATCGTTGCATCGGGTAAAATAGCCGACCAAATCGTTTCGGGGCTAGCACTAGCGATTAAATTGCTAATTAAGTAGACCGATGCTTGAGATAATCCTACAGCAATTCCCAATCTGGCGATCTCCTCTCGAGATCGCAACCTACCAGCAAAAATAGCTGCAATTAAACCTCCCGCACACCCCGCCAATAAATAAGAATATCCGATTGTCTGATTGGTAAATACAATCAATCCAGCTACTAAGATTACCTGGCAGACTGCCAAACCTGGAGTGTAAAAACTACTTACCAGCAAACCAATAGCAGGCAAATTAGTATGGGGAAAGTTTAAGATGCTCAATAAAGGCGCGCTTAAGCTTAACAAGCAAAGAAGTAAATAATCGCGATTACGAATCGAGGTATATATTTGGCGTTGAATGACGAGAAATATACCCACAATCAAGCTAACAAATAACGCACATTCTCTCAAACCATTCCAATTAACTCCCCTCTGACTGAGTTTGAAACCATCGAGTAACACAAAGTCTGCTTGAGTAATTCTTTCTCCTTGTTCGACAATTACTTCTCCTTGTTCGATTTCCACAATTACTGTATTGATTGCCATTGCTGCTTTTTCAGCAATATTTCTGGTAGCATTCTTATCTTCTTCTAAATTGGGTTTGAGAATTTCTAGCAATAAATTATGTGCCAACAACTCAGCGTGTTTGGGTATGTCGGGGTTGAGTTGAGCAGAAACGGCTCGATCTAAGAGGTTAGATGGCATTCCTAAAGGAATCCCTTGAGTTAAAATGCGATCGAGAGCTAAAGAAATTGTTCTTTCGGTTGTTTTCCAGTCTTGTTCAGTTAAATCCAAAAGAATTATAATTTCTTTATCGTCCAAACGAACATTTTTTTTCTGAGCTAATTTTTTCCAAGCTTGGGAATAGCGGTAGCGAGTCAAAGTAATTTGAGCGATGAGAGTATTAAATTCGGTTTCGGAAGTTTGTTCTCGATAGGCTCTTAATTCTGAAGCTACTTGCTGTAGCTTGACATTAAAATCGGGTCTTGTTTCTAAAGATAAATTTTCATTGGGATTAGCAGACTTTTGGCGAAAATGTTGTGCCACAGAAGCCAACACTGCTTTAAATTCTTCTTCTGGACAAAAACGAATATATTTCTGACTCGATAAAGAAATTGCTTCTGGATTAAAAAAAGGAAAGGGTTCGGTTAATTTTCTTAATTCACTAACACTATCAAGATATGCTATTAATTCTTGTTTGATTTCCTCCGTCAGACTTTCATCTTGCTTGAGTATGGGAACAATTCCCGTTTGTATTTCTTTACGTCTTTCTAAAGTAGTTTTATTGTCTTCAAATTTTTCTGAATAGGGAGCTTTAATAGTGAGAGGTGAAATTTTGCCTACGGTTAATTGAGGCTGATTGTAGAAACGATAGCCTACCACCCCAGTCAAAGTGCTAACAGCAAACAGCAGCATGATTAAGAGATTTCTCAATCTATTTTTTCGGTGTTTTCTTTTGAAGGGAGAATATGCTGCAAACTTAACAGCTTTATTTGAGTTTTTTTGCCACCAAAAAACTCTGGGATCTAAATACCTTTCTCGCCATCCCGCTAAATACTGTATAAGTGAATGCCAGCTTTTCATCATAGGTGAAGACCAATAAAGGCTATAAAAACACTTTGCTTAATGACAAACAACTAATTAAATTACTTTCTTAATTAATTTAGAATTACTACATACAGTTAATCAATTTAACTCAGATCTGATTTTTGGGAAATAATTTGCAAATTTTGACGGGGTTGAATTATCTTAGGAATAGCTATTGCTTCAACATCTGGATCGCAGATATAATTTTCATTATCCTGCGGATTGTACACACCAAGCCAAGTTGTAAATAGTTTTTTAGCCGTATTTTGAATTTGTCGCCAACTACGAGCGCGACTAGCCAAAAAAAGCCAATTGTGAGGAATTCCTCCCATACCATTGTACGCCCCAGATATAGTTCCAGTGAGCATGGCAATCTCAGAGGAAAGAGGGCTATTTATTTGATTGGCACGTTTAATTGAAAGCATAAAATTTCTGGGTGTAGAAGCAAAACAATATAAAGATAGAGCGATCGCCAAGCTAGCATTAGCCTGGGTTTTTGTTCCCAGATTTTCTGGTTGATGTAATTGTTCGGTTAATTGTTGTAGGGTCGAACTATTGTTTTCGGCTTGACTAACTAGCTCTAATTTTTTAGCCCAAGAAGTTGTCTCAAGCTTCACACCACTTAATACTTGCTCGAACGCCATACCGATATGGGACTCTTCAAATTTAAACCGATTTGTTAAAGCCAAGATAATGAGATAACTCCATATTAGAATATCTTCTTGTATTTCCGTCTTATTAATTAACTCAAACTTATGTTGAGCAATAATTTCTGTATATATATTTTTATCAGGTCGCTCGGATAAAAATAGAGGGAGTAGGAGAGAAAGTATCCTTTCGGGAGAATTTGACAGTAATAGAGATTTTAAGTGAGACTTAAGCTTCATTTGGTGACTATTTTCTAAAATAAACCTAGCCATACTCTCTCGTTCGGCGATCCAAGAGGGGAACTGACCGCTAAAATTGGCATTTTCTGGTTTTTTCTTGAAATAACTTCCCCAACCAGAGCCGATAATTCCCCCCAGCCAAGCTCCTTGAAAGCGATCGAAAGTGGAATAATTACTCATGACAAGTCCTCTATTTGAATAATTTAATTACAGTTTTATTGGAGTTTTTGTAAGTGATAAGATACATAGAGATTCTTAGCTATTATGTTGCATAAATGTTAGTTACTACCACCGATACAATTCAAAATCAGTCTATTGATGCCTACCTGGGAATAGTTACAGCAGAGGTAGTTTATGGAACAAATGTTTTAAAAGATTTTTTTGCTAGCATTCGAGATACTTTAGGGGGGCGCACGGGGAGCTACGAAAGAGTATTTGAAAAAGGACAGCAAAAAGCGATTGAAGAACTCAAACAACGGGCGAGTAAGCTCAATGCAGATGCAGTAATTGGCATTGAAATCGATACGGGTACGATAAGTGTGGATAATAGAGGAGTATTACTTTTAATTACTGCTACGGGAACTGCCGTGAAATTGGGCTAAGAAAACTCTATTGCCTGATTATCCAGCAAAATGACCAAAATATATTTATGTCAACTCAAGAAAGTAATTTAGCCGCACCTGCAACTTTTCCCATTCTCAGTCTTTACGTTCATCTTCTGGATGACTATCAAAATTGGTTATTAGCTAGATTGGATCAAGGGATTGGCACTCACGTAGTTACCTTAAATGCAGAAATGACCATGATGGCGGAAAGTAACCCCGCTCTCAGCCAAGCTATTCAAAAGGCAGAGCTAGTTATTCCCGATGGTGCGGGAATTATTATTCATATGCGTTTGCGGGGTGTCAAACACCAACGTTGTCCTGGTATAGAATTAGCTGAATCTTTAATTGTCGCTGCGGGAGAACATAATTGCGATCGCACTCTTTGCTTTTTTGGTGGAACTCCCGAAACAGCCAAAAACGCCCTGAATAATTGGCAGCTAAAATATCCCCACCTCAAAATTTTAAGTCAAGATGGATATATTTCTACGGCAGAAGAAATTACCTGGAAAAAAACTTTAGCCAAACAACAACCTCAAATTATTTTTGTGGGCATAGGAGTACCCAGACAAGAACTTTGGATTAGAGAAAATCGACATTTGTGTCCCAATTCTATTTGGATTGGAGTTGGGGGGAGTTTTGATATTTGGGCTGGTAATAAAACTCGCGCTCCTCAATGGTTGAGAAACAATAATTTAGAATGGTCTTATCGTCTCTATCAAGAACCTTGGCGTTGGCGCAGAATGCTTTCTCTACCCAAATTCTTTTGGCGTTCTTTGCGGGCTTAATTAGTTTCATATGTTAGATTAAAAACAAAAAAAGCGAAAATAGTACAATACCATTCCCGCCTCGATCGTTATCTTTTAGACGATTAATTACTGTTTAATAGAAGATTCAATAATTTTACTATCAATAAACGGCGCGCTAGCTACTTCTGATAAACCAATAGAGGTTAATAACTCCGACCATTTAGCTCTAACTAAAGGTTGCTCCACTTCAGACTGATAATTATCGGCTAAAACAGAAAGGGCATCATACCAGAAACCTTGTTGATGATATAGTTCGGCTTGTTGAATAGAATTAACTCGTTCTAATTTTTGCTGGGCAATAGTATCGATTTTTGACTGACGCATCCAACCTTCTACAACAATATCTCGCGATCGCTGTTGAGGATTACAAATCATAGAAAGATACCAGTGATAGTTGGCATCATTTTCGATGAAATTTGCTTGCACTTTATCGGGAATATCTACACTCATGACTCCTTCCCCTTCCGTAGTCAAGAAGGCTTCGTAGATTAATTCATCTTGTTGGTTGCGCAGTACAAATTCTAAAGTTTTTTGATTATTTACTTTAGGCACGTAAAAGAATAGTTTGGGCGAAGTAGAAGCGTTAATTCCTATGGTTTTTTCAGGAATCAATGCAACTAAATTATGGGTATTAACATTAGCTACACAACTATTTTGCAGATCTCCTCTACTTCCTCCATCGCGACGATGAGTGGGCAAACCATAATCGGCATAATTGTTTGCTACCTTAGTCTGTTCTGCTCTTACTGGTGCTACAACGCTGGTTAAAATTACGTTGACAATTGCCAATAAACTAATTAAACTAACAAATTTATATTTTAAAAAATTTACTTTAAACATTATTTTCAACTAAAAACTAAGAAAATAAAGACAATAATTATTGTAGTACATTTTTATTTTTAATGTCCACTATTTTTGACGATTAGGAACTATACTATGTGAAGATTTGTGCGACTTTTTTAGATATATTTACCAATTTAATCTGTGAATATATTTAGTATTTTTACTTAAATAAAATCTGCTAAATTACTACCACTAAATTGCAAGCAAATGAATAATAGTTGTCAGAAAATATTTCCCAGACTGTTAAGTGCCAAAAAAGCGAAAACCTGGATCGGTACTTATACTTTACCTTTAGTCTTATTAACTATTACTATCTCTACAACTATTTTAGGTTTTCGGCAATTTGGAGGGTTACAAGTATTAGAATTACTGGTCTATGACTGGATGGTGAATTTACATAATCAAAATGAAATAGATCCTCGATTATTAGTAGTAGAAATTACCGATAAAGATATTGAAGAACAAAATAGTTGGCCGATCGCAGATAATACAATTGCTCAATTATTAAACAATCTTCAACAACACAAACCCCAAGTTATCGGTTTCGATCTCTATCGAGAAGTTCCCTATCCTCCAGGTACAGAAAATCTGAGAAAAGAATTACAAAAATCTAATGTCATCAGCATCCAATTAATTGGTGATGGCAAGAATAGCGTTGCCCCACCTCCTGGGGTAAGTCGAGAACAAATTGGGTTTAACGATGTGGTGCTAGACATTGAAGATGATGTATTGCGTCGTAATTTGATGTACGTTCGATTTGGTGAGGGAAAAGATGAAGAAATGTATTCTTTTGCCCTTCGTTTAAGTCTCAAATATTTGGAGCAATACGATCTAAAATTTTCCGAGGGAAATGATTTTATTCAAATTGGCAGCAAAATTTTTCCCGATCTCGATACCAATTCTGGTGGCTATCAATTAGAGCCTTCTGAAACAGCAGGAAAACAAATTTTAATCGATTATCGTTCCCCTCAGATTGCCCAAAGCGTAACCTTGGGAGCAGTACTTGCAGGAGAAGTTGACCCTGATTTAATTCGCGACAAAATTGTTTTAATCGGTACTAGCGCGCCCAGTATTAAAGATATAATCTCTACTCCCTATAGGGGTTCGCAAACCTTTATGCCTGGGGTAATAGCCCACGCTCAAATGGTCAGTCAAATTTTAAACATTACTTTAGACGATGCCCCCTTAATTTGGTTTTGGTCAGAATGGTTAGAGGGAATCTGGATTTGGAGTTGGTCGATCTTGGGAGTGGCGATCGCCTGGAGAATTAAACATCCTTTCTTCTTGGCGATTGTGGGAATTGTGATTATTGTCGGGTTGTGGGGTATGTGCTTGGTAGCTTTTGCCGCTTCTGGCTGGATTCCGTTTGTTCCTGCGGCGATCGCTTTAACTGCTACTACAGTAATTGTTGTGGGTTACAAGTCTTTATACAATCTTTTTTACGATTCTTTGACTGGTTTGCCCAATCGTACTTTGTTTGCCAAGCAACTAAAAGAAATTAAGCAGCGAAATATCTTCAAATCTCAAGGATATATTGCAATTTTGTGTTTGGATTTAGACCGTTTTAAACTAATCAATGATGGATTGGGATATCAGGCAGGCGATCGGGTTTTAATCACTACTGCTCGACGGTTGCAAGAAAATATCGATTCCAAAGCTATTTTAGCCAGGGTAGGGGCGGATGAATTTGCGATCGCTTTTAAAACTTCAGAAGATATTGAAGAAGCGATTATTCTGGTCAATAAGTTAAATCGAGAATTAGCAATTCCTTTTCAATTGAGCGAACAAGAGATTTTCACTTCCGCCAGCATTGGTTTGGCTTTCAATCCCATTGACGAAGACTTACAACCCGAAGAATTGTTACAGGCTTCTCACGCAGCAATGTATAAAGCCAAGGTATCTGGCAAAAAACAGCATCAGATATTTGCTACCAAAATGCACGAACAAGCCTTAAAACGCTTGCAACTTGAAGCCGATCTCAACCAAGCGATCGCCAAAGAAGAATTTGAACTTTATTATCAACCAATTATTTCTTTCACGACGGGAAAACTGAGCGGTTTTGAGGCATTGGTACGTTGGATTTCCCCGACGCGCGGTTTTATTTCCCCTGGGGATTTTATTCCCATAGCAGAAGAAACGGGGTTAATCGTGCCAATGGGTAAATGGATTTTGGAAACCGCCTGTCGTCAGATGCAGGAATGGAAAATTGAATTTCCCGAAGCTGAAAATGTGATGATGAGTGTCAATCTTTCGAGCCGTCAATTTTCTCAACCCGATCTCATAGCTCAAATTCAAGAAGCTCTCATTATTACCGAATTAGATCCTGCCAATTTGAAATTGGAAATTACTGAAAGCATGATGATGGATCGTGTAGAAGATACCATTATTTTGCTCAATCAGTTAAAAGAATTAAATATTAAAATTAGTCTCGACGATTTTGGCACGGGTTTTTCTTCTTTTAGCTATCTCCATCGTTTTCCTACCGATACTCTGAAAATAGATCGTTCTTTTATTACTAATATGAGTAAAGGCGAGAAAAACATCGAAATTGTCAATACTATTGTGATTTTAGCTCACAAGCTGGGTATGGATGTAATTGCCGAAGGAATTGAAACCGAAGCAGAAAGACAAATTCTCGCAGGGTTTAATTGTGAATACGCTCAAGGTTATTTCTTTGCCAAACCAATGAAAAAAGATGATATTACAGAATTGTTTGTCAATCGGACTCAGTGGTAAATTGTTGATTATTGATTGTTGATGGATTTTTACTAATTGAGATTTTTCTGGAAGCAAAATTTATTAAATATAATTGTAATTATTACTATTGGGATTTGTTTGGGCTGCAAGCAAAACTTGGTGTTGGAGTCAGAAACAGACAAGCAAAATGCGATCGCCACTATGTATCGAGAATTTTCCCAAGAATTTCCTCAAGTTGAAGGGATTACTGTAGAGCAATTACAACAGTTGCAACAACAAGAAAATAATCTTGTGTTGGTGGATGTGAGAACTCCTCAAGAAAGAGAAATATCGATAATTCCTGGGGCAATAACCAAAAAAGAATTTGAAGCCAATTTAGATCGTTATAATGATGGAAAAACAACGGTAATTGCTTACTGCACCATTGGCTATCGTAGTGGAAAATATGCAGATAGCTGGCGCAAAAAAGGCATAAATATTCTCAATTTAGAAGGAAGTTTGTTAGCTTGGAGTCATGTTAGAGGACAACTAATCAATGATTCGGGTTGGACTAATAAAGTTCATGTATTTGGTCGTCAGTGGCAACTGACAGCAGATCGATATCAAGCTGTGTGGTAATTAACTTGAGTTCCCGTTAAGCTAATGACTATGGATCTAGTTATTAGTTATTAGTTATTAGTTATTAGTTATTATTTAGTTGAGTCTTAGCCAATCTTTTTACTAGACATAGTTGCCCAGTAAGTAATATCGTCATTAGTTATTTTGTTTTTATTATTTCTTTGTCTATTTTTTGCTTGATATTGATGTAATTGAGATGGAAATAAATTTTGTAAAAAGAATTGTACGGTATTGGGTTGAATTAAACCTTGTTTGACAGCGGTATCTCCAAAACGTAGGGAATATCTATGCTGTTCTAAAAGAATTAATTTAATATCTTGCTCTGTTAATAAACCCGCTCTATGCAAATAAAAACCAATAGGATGATCGATTCTTTGATTGACTAATTTAAACCATTCTTGAGCGAAAAAATCTGCGGTTTCCTGTCCGATCCATCCTCGCAATGCCAAGATTTCTCCCAGTCGCATATCTTGGTAATATGTCTGATCTCTCAGGGCTACTTGTAACTGGGGACTAGTAATCAAACCAGCTTCTTGTAAAATTTCTCCTATTGGTTTAAAAGTAATAAACTTAGACATACGAGATATCAAAAAAAGTAGTAATTTTGAAAGAATATATAAAAATTTATCGATCGCCCTACCGATTCAAATATGCAGCATGATGATCCATATGATCCTTTATAAAACTACTAATAGTGAAATAGCTGTGATCGTATCCCTGCTGCCAGCGTAAATTTATTTTTTGTCCTGCTTTCTGACAAGCTGCTGCAAAAACTTCAGGTAACAGTTGCTTTTGCTGATAAAAAGTATCTTCCGTACCCTGGTCGATTAGAATTGTTGAGTCTAGCTGAGTTTTAATTACTAATTTACTGGCATCATATTGTTCCCAAGCAGTTTTGTCTTCCCCTAAATAGGCAGTAAATAATTTATCTCCCCAAGGACAATTCATCGGTGCTGCAATTGGTGCAAAGGCAGATACCGATAAATATTGTTGGGGGTTTTTCAAAGCACAAATTAATGCCCCATGTCCTCCCATAGAATGTCCAAAAATACTTTGCCTGTCGTCTCGCACGGGACAATTAGCAATAATTATTTGGGGTAATTCTTGGGTGACGTAAGTATACATTTGATAGTGTTTTTGCCAAGGTTTTTCTGTTGCATCGACATAAAACCCCGCACCACTTCCTAGATCCCAAGTTTCATCCTCTCCTGGAATTCCAGTATTGCGAGGACTCGTATCTGGAGCAACTAAAATAATGCCCAATTCTGCTGCATAACGTTGCGCGCCAGCTTTAATCATAAAATTTTCTTCCGTACAGGTTAAACCAGAAAGATAATAAAGAATTGGCAGAGATTTTGTCTCGGCTTGGGGTGGCAGGTAGACTGCAAAATTCATTTCACAGTCACAACTATTTGAGTAATGGCTATAATAGGCTACTTTACCGTCGAAACAGCGATATTCTGACTTAAGACGAAGGGAATTAGACACGGGTTTGCAGAATAAACTTTCTGTGGTTAGTTTACCTAAAATTTCAACCGTTTTTAAAATGTCAAATCTAAATTAATATTGTGAGTCAGTTGGGCGAATGCAGATCTAAAGAAGAAATAAGCATCCCAAATAATATAGCTATACAATGCCATTAAAATAACCGTAATAGATAGTTTTTTAGCACTCACCGCTCCTTGACTGGCATAAGCCAACCAATAAATCATAAAAGGAGTAGTTAAATAGCAGAAGAAACCATAGCCTGAAGATTTTAAAATTACTTGGATTAATCGATAGTCAATGCTGTGAGCGATTCTTAACATAATAGCCAAAGACAGCAAGCCAGCAATAAATTGGACGATACTATTTTTAAGTAATAAAGATAAAATACCTTGATTATCCTGAGAGTTTTTCATTATTTAAGTTAAACTTCCCCTTCTCCTGTAAAGAGGGGAAAATGTATTATTTTAAATTACTATCTTGTGATTATACTTAGGTATTTATGTCTATTTTTTAAAGAGTCCAAAAAGTTTGACCTAAAAATTATGTAGATATGATGTAGGAGTTTTTATCTAGTAAAAAGTTAAATCTTGTTGCGCTAATTTTGTCATCTTAAAGTACACTATCAGGGTAAACAAGAAGGAGTAATGTGGCTGAAGCTAAGTGCTGGAAAAGTTACAGGCTCTTTTCTGAGGGAAAAAAAACAGGAAGTTTCTATTTAACCCGACTATCAATATTAGAGGATTAGGAGATTGGCTACTCGCGTAATTATCGTTCGTCACGGACAAAGCACTTATAACGCACAAAAGATAATTCAAGGTCGTTGCGATGAGTCTGTTTTGACAGATAAAGGTATTGCCGACGCACGACGGGTAGGTCAAGCTTTAAGCAGTCTCAAAGTCGATGCTTTTTACTGTAGTCCTTTACAAAGAGCCAAACAAACAGCAGGAATCATTCGCGAGAATTTAAACAACTCTCCAGCATTGCAACCAACAGAGCAATTGATGGAAGTAGATTTACCCTTGTGGGAAAAACTCAAAAAAGATGAAGTAAGCGTCAAATTCGCTGCTGAATATCGTCAATGGAAAGAAAATCCGCACGAATTTAGTATGACTTTGGCTGATGGTACGATACATTATCCAGTACCCGCTCTTTACGAACAAGCCCAAGGATTTTGGCGCGATATGATTTCCCAGCATCAAGGCAAGACAATCTTAATAACTGCTCATAATGGCATCAATCGTTGTTTAATTATGAGTGCTATTGGCATTAGTTGCGATCGCTATCATACTATTCAACAGTCTAATTGCTGCATCAATATTTTGAATTTTACTGGTAATTTTGGCGAGCCAGTCCAGTTAGAATCTCTCAATCAGACTTCTCATATGGGTATGCCCATTCCTCCTACCCGCTTTCCTCATTCGGGACCTCGTTTGTTGTTGGTACGTCACGGCGAAACTAACTGGAATAAGGAATCTCGCTTTCAAGGTATTAAAGATATTCCCCTCAACGATAATGGACGTTTTCAAGCCCGCAAAGCAGCAGTTTTTCTGCAAGACTTACCCATTGATTTTGCCGTTTCCAGTTCTATGTTGCGCCCCAAAGAAACTGCCGAAATCATTTTGCAACATCATGGTGACGTTTCTTTAGAAACTACTTCCGAACTAATCGAGATTTGTCACGGTTTGTGGGAAGGAATGTTAGAAGCAGAAATTCAAGATGAATATGGAGAATTATTGCAGCAATGGAAAGATAAGCCCGAAACAGTTCAAATGCCTGAAGGGGAAAATTTACAACAGGTGTGGGATCGGGGAGTTTCTGCTTGGAATAAAATAGCCGAATCTCGCAGCAACACTGAAACTCCTGAAACTGGCTTGGTGGTAGCTCACGATGCAATTAATAAAGTAATCTTATGCTATTTACTCGGACTGCAACCAGAAAACTTTTGGAACATTAAACAGGGTAACTGTGCGGTGAGCGTCATCGATTATCCCAATGGTGCATCGGGCAAACCAGTATTACAAGCAATCAATATTACTACTCATCTGAGTGATGGCAATATTTTTGATAACACCGCAGCAGGAGCTTTGTAATTAGATGGTAAATGTTTAAACTCGCGCGTTCCCTTGCGCCTGTCGGCGTCCTAAAGGATACCGCTTCGCATAACGCGGGGTCGCTCGTCAATGTTCAATGCTAAATGTTCAATGATTTAATCGGTCAAGATAAAGCAGTCGAACTGTTACAACAGGCTGTAAAACAAGAGAAAATTGCTCCTGCCTATTTATTTTTTGGCTCTGAGGGAGTCGGGCGCAGTATAGCTGCTCGAAATTTTGTCAAGCTCTTGCTGAAGATGGGTACATCTCCAGACAAACAGCCTGTAATAGAACGAAAATTAGCTACAGGCAACCATCCAGATTTACTTTGGGTAGAACCTACTTATTTGAGTAAAGGGAATTTATATACTTCTTCTCAAGCAAAGGAAAAAGGTCTGCAATCTAAAACACCACCTAAAATCCGTATCGAACAAATTCGCAGTTTGACTCAATTTCTCAATCGCCCAGTGTTGGAAGCAAGTCGGAAAGTAGTGGTAATTGAAGAGGCTCAAACTATGGCAGAAGCACCAGCTAATGCTTTGTTGAAAACTTTGGAAGAACCAGGTAAAGCTACTTTGATCTTAATCGCTCCCGATACGGATTCTTTGCTAGTTACTTTAGTATCTCGCTGCCAGCAAATTCGTTTTAACAGTTTGTCGGATGAGAATTTAATTACCGTACTGCGAAATAACGGCTATGAGGAGATTTTACAACATCCCGAATTAATTGCGATCGCTCAAGGGAGTCCAGGCAATGCGATCGCATCCTGGCAGAAATTACAAACCATTCCCTCGGAATTACTCGTACAACTCAAGCAACCAATTGCTCAACCTTTACAGGCGATTGAACTGGCGAAAACTATTACTCAGGAATTGGATAGCGAAACTCAACTTTGGTTGGTTGATTATTTGCAATATTATCATTGGCAAGAAAAGCGATCGACTAAATTGATGGAGCAATGGGAAAAAACTCGCAGTTGTCTGTTAAGCTACGTGCAACCTCGATTAGTCTGGGAATGCACTCTTTTAACCTGCATCAGCTAAGATTTTCGCTCGATCTAGAATAAATTCAACAGTCTCTAAAAAAAGCGATCGCAACCTAAAAGAACTTTAGTATTGCGATCGCCTATATTTTAATTAGTCTTGAAAAATTCGATTAAATTCTCAATTAATCGCGACTGTTCATTGCAATCAACAGACGGAGAATAAAGACGAATAGATTGATGTAAGTGAGGTACATGGAGAGAGCTACGGGTAAGTACTGCTCGTCTTCATAGGTACGGGGCATAATGTAGAAATCGACTACTGCTACGCCAACGAATAGAGCAACGCCAATACCAGAAATAGCTACTTCCAACCAACTAGGGGTGTAAACTCCAAACATAGCCATAAGTAGTTGTCCTACCATGACAATTACTAAAGCAATTACACCCAAGTTGACTGTTTGGGAAAGAGCCAAACCATCTTCATCACTGAGGTTAGAACCAATGTTGCGTCCCAAGATAAAGGTGACACCGCAACCAAATGCAGCAATACCTACGCCACCAATACCTACTCCAGCAGTACTCAAAGCCTCAAAAATAATTAGGCTAAGAGTATAACCAGTTAAAAGACTGTATAAAGCTAATAAAGGAAGTGCCAGACTATTGTTTTGCTGTCTGATTACTCCTTGAGCTACAAAAAATAGAACTAACTGGGCGACTATTGCCCCAATAAAAGTAGGCATGGCTAGTTCAGGATGATAAGTAATTTCACCCAAACCGCCATAAGCACCAACAGCAGTTAAGACCAAACCACCGCCCAAATAGGGTAAAGCATTGCTAATTACATTAGGACCAAGGACTTGATTTCCTTGTACCTCCTGCATTGCTTTTCTAAAGTTACTTGTGTTACTCATTAATTTCCTAACAGAACTCTTGTTTTATATTTTAAGCTTGCTTATATGTCTAGATCTTAATCCGACTAAGAGTCTTAAGGTGTAGGAGGATTACCGTATATTTTTACTGAAAGACTTCTTCGCACCAACTACCATGTAAACCGTAAGGAATGTGATGTTTGAGATGAACTAGGGCTACAGGATCTCCCGCTAGATTTTCTCCATCTAAAATAGCTAGGGTAGAACGATGGTTTTCGCCATCATAAACCACAGTCATTACCCAACCCGCATCTTCAGCTTCGGCGTTAGGCTTGGGTACAAAAATCGGTTCGCTGACAAAGCCATGAGGAGCAAAGGAATGTAACTGGCGATCGCCTGTTTTGAGGTCTAGTTTCAAAATTGCTTGTAAAGGTGCATTTCTGCCCGTATCTGCTGCCGCTGCGCCAATATATAGATAACGATAGTCTCTACCTACTTGATCGGGATTATGGGTCGGAAATTCGCAACAACGACTTTCTAACATTTCGCGCTTGACGCTGCCGTTTTCTAGATCGAGGGTAAAACGCCATAGTTGCCCTGGATCTAAATTATCGAAGTCTACTTCTTTGTAGTCCGAGTCTGGCTGTACTTGGGGTAGGCTTTGATAGGTAATGGAGTCAATACAGACTTTATTTTCTTGCTCGAAAGCATTGGCATGATGGAAAACGAAACCAGATTCGACGCTGAAGGTTTTAATTTCTTTATGATTAGGATCGCGAGGAATCAAAATTACGTTAGTTGCTTTGTCGGGTTGAAATTCGACGCATTCCCCAGCACCGCGCATTCCCAACAGAAAAGGAAATGGATTGAAATTAACGGGATTCTGGAAAAAGATGGCGTATTTGGGAGTAATAATAAAGTCGTGAATAAAAGAAAAGCCAGGTACGCTATGGGAATGTTTGCGTAGTAATTTCCCATCGGGAGCAATTTCAAACAGAGTAATTTTGCTAGAAATCCCAGGATCGACGCGGAAATTCACCAAGCAAGGTTCGCCACCATCTAGATCGCAACTAGGATCGATCCAAGGATGGGCGGAAAAAGCATCTCCAGAGTTGAGAATGCCATCGAGATAGTCGATACCTATAGTCTCCAGGGTAGCAGGATCTAAACGATGGGGTTCGGCTGCTTCCCAAAGAGCGAGTAGTTTTCCTCCCCAGTAAATTACCCCTGTGTTGGCTATATTTTTCAGCCTGATATCAAAAGCATTATTAAAAAACCCTCCTGGTTTTTGCGTGCCAAATACTCCCCTGTAGAGAATTTTTCCTGCTGCTTGTTCTTCGAGATAGGCTTTGGTTTTAACAAAGCGGTTGCGATAATGTACTTTGCCATCTTGGAATGAAAAGGCACTAATCATGCCGTCACCATCGAAAGGATGGTAGATTGGAGTACCGCCGATATCTAACAAACCAGGACCATTACGAAATAGAGTTCCAGATAATTCTGGGGGAATTTGACCTTCTATATCGGTAACTTGATAGTCATATTCATTGGGTTGGGAGTCGTAACCCTTTTTCCATCGTTCGAGGTCGTAGGTTGGATTGCTAGCTGCCAGAGTCATGATGTTAATTGTTAACTGTATTGAATAAAATAAATTACCTATTTCTTTCAAATTAGTCTGATTTTTACAAAATATCAAGATTTGTAAAGTAAATTAGGCTAGATATAGCCAAGATTGAAGTATTTTTAACCTCAGTTCGGGTTAAGCTACTGACTATCGATCTAGTTATTGGTTGCGACAACCTAGAATAAGTCAACTACTACATATATAGTCATTCTAAATAGAAACCATACGACACCAGGAAAAAGTAGCGAGTAGCCCTTCGGGTGCAGGCGGTCGACATTATGAGGAAACCTCATAATTACCCCCTTACAAGTAGCAAGTAGCAAATAATATTCAAGCTTATTATCAATACGACAACACCATAAGGAAATTAATTGGAATGACTATAGTGTTTAACTGATTGATTGAATTTATACAGGTCATGTAATCTATGGATAGGTCATGGCTGCCTGTTTCAACTGAGCTACTAAAAACTAAAAACTAAAAACTAAAAACTATTCTCTTCGAGCAATTCTCTTATCTCGAAATCAGGTTATTTTTAGGTTGATTGTTGATTGACTTAAATCCACAATTTGGTCGGTGCAATTGGTTCGATCTCATTGTCCCAACCTCCTACTTGATAAGTTTGCAACAGCCAAAGACTAGCACCTTGTTCCAAAAAGATCTTCGCCAGACTATCGTTAGCCAGACGGGGTAAAAGCGATCGCCAGCTGGTGAGTCCATTGAGTATAGTAGTGACGGGGCGATCTGCCAAACGAGTACCAATTAGAGATTGATAGGGATCTACCCAATCAGCGCGGGTTTGCCAAGTTATCAATCGGTCTTCGATCGCTTGCTTGAGAGCGATGAGGCGATTTAGCCTGTCGGTTTGAGGGTGATGGGGGTTAGCTGCAATCCAGTTTTTAATCTGGGGGTTATTTTCAATTTCTGTCAGGGTCATGTTAATCCCTTGATAGAAAGCTTGACAGGAATCTTGAACGCAGGAGTTGGCAGGCCCAACAAAAGTAGCACCAGTGCCGTCTCCAGTGCGATAGCGAGCCATCATGCGGTCTAATTGGTAGGCTAAAGCGTTCAGGGGAAAACGACGCAAACCGTCGAAATTATATTCGTCTAGCACGTCTAGTTTAACCACAATATCGGTAATGGGACGACTGCCCAACCAGCCAAATTGTCGATCGCCGATAAAGCTAGTCCAGTCGGAACTTCCTGCAATAATTCCCGTGGTGTTTTGGGTATATACTTGCCCGTAGCCAATTTTAAATTGTAATTCTTGGGTAATGGGTTCGCGGATAACTCTTGCCAAACCAAAGGCAAAATGACCGAAAAATATACCCAGTGGAGAAAATTCTCGTTTCTGACCGCCAATTCCCCCGTAGGTATGGAGTAGTAACAGGCGATCGCCTTCTTGAAAAGAATTGATCAATTCTGCCTCGGATTTATTTTGCGGATTGAGAAGAATCGAATCGATCTTACCTTTTTTTTGTTTAACTCCTTGCCAATATTGACTGTGAATATAAGCAGTGCTTTTGTGTAACCCAGAGATTACCTTGGCTGGTTGTAATTGAAACAAAGAGCGGGGTGCGATCGCTCTTACGGTAAAAATACCCTGTTGGTTTTTTGCCCCATAGATATACCAACCAGTTTTATTTAATGGAGACTGATGAATTTTATTAACATTAGCTGGTAAAACTCCATGGCGGTCGGGTATTACAGAAGGAAAATAAACTACATCTTCTCTGCCATCAAACTGACGAGATTGGGGGTTATAGTAACGTACTGCCGCACAATTATTAGGAAATAATTCGGTAATAGTTGCTAAAGCATAATACTTTCCCGTAATCAAAATTGGCTCGCGATTGATATACAAGCAACTAATTCTTTTGTTTCCTTGCCCCCCCGTATCCCTGACGACTCCACTCAAAGCCACCATGACATCATCGTTAGGTCTAGCACCAGCCAAAGATTCTAAAGCCTGTACCTGTCGCCAATGATTTAGACGAGTGGGGTGAACTATGCCCTTATTTTCGCTGGCGTAAGCCTGTTGGGAAAAGTCGATTCTAATTTTTACTTGATTGACATAGGCTTGAATGTCAGGGCGACTGCTCCAACGCAAATATACTTTTTGACCAATCAGATCGCGATCGCTTTGGGGGGCGTGATGGACTTCAAAATAGACTCCATTAACTTGAGATCGATCGCTCACATCGGGAAGAATTAAGCGTCCTACCCATTCGGTTACGGGTAAATATTCACTGCCATAGTTAGACTCAATGGGATAGTAGCTGGGTTGATTGAATTCTGCTTGAGCGTAATTTTCATAATCGCTTTTCAGACGACTTTTTTTAGCTTGATAGTCGGGGATAGCAGCAGGATAGGGTTCGCAACCATCGATGCGAGTCAGAATGCGTAAAACGATTTCTAAGGTTTGGTCTTGATGAGTATAACCATTACTTAACCGAGCATTATTGTCTAAAGGGCCAGTTTGGGAATCGTGTCCCACTTTTCCCAAAGAAATATAGCTAATTTCTCCCCTACTTTTGGCTAAATTCCAATTCGACCAACTCAAGATCGACCAACGACGAGGAAACAATAGAGGAGTCCAACGAGCAACCCGATCTTTTTCTCCCACTAAATTATAAAGATGCTCCACTTGAGCCACTTCGTTATTTCCCGCAATTACTCCTGCTAAAGAAATAACTTCGATTGGTGCTGCCAACACTTTCTTTAAATAGGGTACAGCCCCCAACGATATTTGTCCTCCGCCACTATAGCCAATTAAAGTAATCAAAGCCCCGCTACCTGGTTGATAGCCTTTGCTCAACAAGCGATCGATAATTATTTGTGCCGTACCGCGATTGTAAATTGCCCCATAACGACTGTCTACCGATACCGCTACCTGAAACATATTGCGGAGTAGAATCAAAAAGTCTAACTGAGAACTCCCTTCGATTCGTCGCCAAAAACGAGCCAAAGGTCTGCCCAACGTTAAAGGAAGATTGATAACCGAGTAGGGAATAATATCTTTAATTAAAATGCGATCGCTCGGTAATGCTGTTTCTAGCCTGGCTAAAAATTTTCCCGAGCGCACGGAATAGGCAAAAGAACTTTTACCAATACCATCTAGATAAACTATGTAGTGAGATGCGGCACTGTTTTTTTTGACCGATAGAGATTTAGCGCGATCGCTTGAAATCACTCGACGATCCCTTTTTCCTCCATACCATCCCGCCCACCAACCCAAAGCTTCAAAAGGAGCGAGCAAACCTGCTAAAACTACAGTAATACCGATAATTCTCGCGCTATCAATAGATAAATCAAAAATTCGATTTTCCAACAGGATGTAATATCTCACCCACCAAGCATTCGCAGGAGATAAAAAAGCTACAATACCTAATGCTAATAAAATTAAAGCAATACGTTTAAACATCATTTTGCTTTGTTGCGCCTAGTTATCAAAATTATATTACCTGCGATCGCTGTTACCGAAATTGCAATTCAATTACCTACAAAAATATAACGAACAAGATATTCTGAGCTAAAATATAAGTAGCTACATTAAGTAGTTAATTTAAAGTATGTGGCAAATTGAATTGTGGAAAAAAAATTAATTATCTGGTTGAGAGTTACCCAATAAATTAGGAATATCATCAACATCGGGAGGTAATGGCAAGCCACTATAAAGCATTTCTTCAATATAATCTGGCTCGGTAATCAATTCGACTCCTGCTGCCCAATCGACGATCTTATCGGCAAGGCGAGAAGTTCCTCTCCCAAAAATCCGTTGAGAAACTTGCAATACTAACCAACCTCCCAAACAACATTCAAAAGCTTGCCAAATTCCTAGGTTAGTAATTACTTCTATGCCAATGACAATCGCGATTAATGTCCAGATAGATAAAGCGATTAGGATTGGCATCCCAAAATAGGGAATAACCATCAAAAAACCAAATAATAAGGGTGCATAGCTAAAACCCAAAGTTTTTATGGTTGCTATCAATGATAAATCTACGCCAAATATTCCTCGTGCCACCAACCAAGTACTTAAAACCCAAAAATTACAATTAAAAAGAAAGATTACTGCGGCGATCGCAATTGAGAGAATAAATCGCAAGGGACGAACTCGGTTGATAAATAGCATTACGCTTTGACCGAAGGTTTGAGAGAAACCAGCTAATAAAACTACTAAAATACTGGCAAGCAAACTTAGAGGTAGGCGATTTATTGTGGCAAACGTCTCGGCATTGAGACTTAAAACCCCAGAAACTAAATCCCAAAAGCGATTTAACGCGGTGTTTGTGTTAGCAGCAAAAATATACATAAACTAAAGAGAGCAAAACAGAGTTAAAAGAAAATTTGATAAGCTAGTCTAGTTTGCATTATTAAATAATCCCAGCACAATAAAATAAAGTTGTATTATTAGTTTGAAAAATACTGTGAAGCCACCGAACAGTAAAAAGTTTTCCCTTTTCCCGATAGTTAAATATTGCTTGAGTCAAGGAAAACAGCATTTCTACCGTATTCCTATTTTAATTTGGCTCAATGGTTTGACTATTATGGTGCTTAGTTTGTTAAGCATCTATGCCAGAATTAAAAGTAAAGGTGCGGGTATTGAAAGTCTATTTAGCGATCCTTTTAATATCAAAATTTATTATTTGGGTTGGTTCACCAGCATCTCAGAAATTATGTGGTGTTCGGCAATTTCTATCTGTATTTTTTCAGCTATTTTACTCCCTCCCCTCAACCGAACTTATAAAATTTTCTTGTTTTCTAGCAGCTTGGTTATGTTGCTGCTATTTTTTGACGATCGCTTTCGTCTAACTCTGACCTTATGCGTCTTTTTTGGTACTTGTAAGCTAGTGAAATTAAGTGTCTATTCTCTCTATGGTTTAGTCTTAATTGCCTATGCTTGGTTTTTCCGCAATACTATTCGTAAAACTCCTTACATACCACTTTTGGTTTCTTTTCTTTTGTTTGGTTTTTCTAGCGCGATCGACATCGCCCCAATTAGCAGTCGCGGAATTCATGCCATGTTAGAAGATGGAACAAAATTAGTCGGTCTAATTAATATGACTATCTATTTTTGGTGGGTTTGTCATCAAGAAATCAAGCAGAATTTGGCTTTGGTTCATCATGTTAAAAGCGATCGCTAATTAAGATTTCTAGAATATCGAACACTTGATTCTATAGAACCCATTTGGGATCTTTTTAAGCATTAGTGGGAACTGCTTGATGGTGCTGATTAGAAATAGAGCGATAAATTTGTGCAAATACTTAATTTTTGTTGCTATAATAGTTAAGCATTTAAATGGGCTATAACTCAGTTGGTTAGAGTGTCACATTGACATTGTGGAAGTCGGCAGTTCGAGTCTGCCTAGCCCAACTTCGCGGGAAACCGCTCGTTTTATACAATTCAGTCAATATAACCTCTAACCAACACCTTGACGGGTTAGGACTGGGATTTATTCTTCCCCAATTTGCTTGAAAAAATCGAGATACAAACGTACCCTAATTATTTAACCGCTTAAAAAGAAACCGCCCCAAAAAGAGTCAGAAAACAGCGGTATGGTTTCCCCATAAGCAGGCAAATCGATTTTGAATGGTTGGTTTGGCTACTGAAAATATATCATTATTTATGCAGTCAGGACAGATAACGTTAAGATAATTAAGAACTATTAAGCATTGTCTGTCTGTCTGTATGTCACCTTCTTCTAGCGGTACGAAAAATAACGGCAAAATTGATTACAACCTAAAGTCTTCCAGAGAAGAAAATGTAATTAGAATTAAAGGGGCGAGGCAGCATAATTTAAAAAATGTCAGCTTGGAGTTACCCCGCAACCAACTAATTGTCTTTACAGGAGTATCTGGTTCGGGGAAATCTTCTTTGGCTTTCGATACAATTTTTGCCGAAGGACAAAGGCGATACGTAGAGTCTCTCAGTGCTTATGCCAGACAGTTCCTCGGACAGTTAGATAAGCCCGATGTAGATGCCATTGAGGGATTGAGTCCAGCTATTTCTATCGACCAAAAGTCTACATCCCACAACCCTCGTTCGACAGTGGGTACGGTAACGGAAATTTATGATTACTTTAGACTATTATTCGGTCGGGCGGGAGAACCCCATTGTCCTAAGTGCGATCGCTCGATCGCGCCACAGACTATTGATGGAATGTGCGATCGCGTGATGGAATTGCCCGAAAAAACTAAATTTATGATTCTAGCTCCCGTAATTCGGGGAAAAAAAGGGACACATAAACAATTACTCTCCAGTTTTGCTTCTCAGGGTTTTGTGAGGGTGAAAATAGACGGTGAAGTCAAGCAGCTAGACGACAAAATTAAATTAGATAAAAACTACAAGCACGATATTGCTGTTGTCATAGATCGCCTGATTGTCAAACCTGGCATCAACGAACGTTTGGCAGATTCTTTGAGTACTTGTTTGAATCTTAGCGATGGTATTGCCGAGATTGAAATTATTCCTAGTGCCGATTCAACTAAAGATGCTCAAGAGAAAGCCAGTCAACCAACAAAAATTATTTTCTCCGAAAACTTTGCTTGTCCCGAACATGGTGCGGTCATCGAAGAATTGTCTCCCCGTCTGTTTTCTTTTAATTCTCCTTATGGTGCTTGTCCCGACTGTCATGGTTTAGGCAGCCATCGTACTTTTTCTCCCGATTTAGTCGTACCAGATCCCACTCAACCAGTGTACAGTGCGATCGCTCCTTGGTCTGATAAGGATAATTCCTATTACCTTTCCCTATTACATGGAGTCGGACAGGCGTTTGGTTTTGGCATTCATACCAAATGGCAAGATCTCACGGCAGAACAGCAAGATATTATTCTCAATGGGGCAAAAGACCCCGTTTATTTTGAATCGGATTATGGCAACCAGAATAAAGGCTATCATCGTCACTATTCGGGAGTGCTGAAAATGTTGCAGCGCAACTATCGAGAAACGAATTCCGATTCGGTTAAAAATAAACTGGAACAGTATTTAGTAGATCGTCCCTGCAACACTTGTGGAGGTTTGCGTCTCAAACCAGAATCTTTATCCGTTAGTTTGGGACAATTCCGCATCAACGACTTAACTAGCGTACCTATCGAGGAATGTTTGCATCGGGTTAATAACTTGGAATTAACTAACCGTCAGGCATTAATTGGGGAGTTGGCACTCAAAGAAATTAAAGCACGATTGCAATTTCTTTTGGATGTAGGTTTGGACTACCTCACGTTAGATCGGGCAGCTATGACCCTTTCTGGAGGTGAAGCACAAAGGATACGTTTGGCTACCCAAATTGGTGCGGGATTGACGGGAGTACTTTACGTATTAGACGAACCCAGCATTGGTTTACATCAGCGAGACAACGACAAATTATTGGGTACGCTGAAAAAACTGCGAGACTTGGGCAACACTTTAATCGTCGTCGAACACGATGAAGATACAATTAGGACAGCCGATAGTATAGTGGATATTGGTCCTAAAGCAGGGGTACACGGTGGAGATATTGTAGTTCAGGGAGATCTTCAAGCTCTATTAAAATCAGAAACTTCCCTCACGGGGGCATATTTATCGGGCAAGCGAGTTATTGCTACTCCCAGTGAAAGAAGAGAGGGTAAAGCCTATGGCATCACCTTGAAAGATTGTCATCACAATAACCTCAAACACATCGATGTCACTATTCCTTTAGGTAAATTTGTTTGCATTACGGGAGTATCTGGTTCGGGTAAATCCACTCTCATTAACGAACTGCTGCATCCTGCCTTAAAACATCACCTCAGCCGCAAAGTACCATTTCCCAAAAAGCTAGGAGGAGTCAAAGGTTTACAAGCAATAGATAAGGTAATTACCATCGATCAATCTCCGATTGGTCGTACTCCCCGTTCTAATACTGCCACCTATACAGGGGTATTCGATGCTATACGGGCGGTTTTTGCCGAAACCATCGAAGCGAAAGCTAGGGGTTATAAAGCGGGGCGTTTTTCTTTTAATGTCAAAGGAGGACGTTGCGAAGCCTGTAGCAGACAGGGAGTAAACGTAATTGAAATGAATTTCTTACCCGATGTTTACGTTCAGTGTGATGTTTGCAAGGGGGCTAGATACAATCGCGAAACCCTCCAAGTAAAATATAAGGGTCATTCCATTGCCGATGTTCTTGATATGACAGTGGAAGAAGCTTTAGAAACCTTTCAAAATATTCCTCGTGCTGCCAAAAAACTGCAAACCCTAGTAGATGTTGGCTTGGGATATGTCAAACTAGGACAACCAGCCCCCACCCTATCGGGGGGAGAGGCACAGCGAGTTAAATTAGCTTCGGAATTATCCCGTCGCGCCACGCGTAAAACTCTTTACTTAATTGACGAACCAACTACAGGTTTATCTTTTTATGATGTCCATCATTTGTTAAATGTTTTGCAGCGTTTGGTGGATAAAGGTAATTCAACTCGCTGT
>NZ_JBZNBU010000024.1:0-31086 GCF_058530065.1 Waterburya sp.
ACTTAAATTTAGATTGCTTAAATTGGCTTTTTCTAAATCTGGAACTACTCTTCTATGATTTTGATACCATCGATTCCAAGGTTCTACTCCTTGCCTAATTACTGCTAAATGCTCTTGGTTTGCCATTTTTTGCGAATTCCTTAACTCTACTACCGTTGTTGACGCTATTAATTAGATTAATTTCAAAAGATAAAATTAACGCCTTTTTAGAATGGGATATTGCTAAGTAAATTTGTTGATTTATCGATAATAAGATTTCTAAATCTCAATAATATTTCGTAGTATGACACCTTTGTGTTTGACCACTCACAATCGATCTAATTGATAGGTAAAACTTTTTGTTTGAATTGTTGTTTTATGCTAAACAACTTTGAGCAAAAGTCTCCATTTTTTAAGAAAAAGAGAGACTTTTGACTACTAATAAATTATTCCTCTTCGACTCTTTTGAGCGTCCAAAAAGGAAAATTTTGACTGGGGTTAACGATCGCTCCAGCAATATTATCGCGAGCAAAAATATAGTCTTTGGTTTGCCAAAGAGGAATATAGGGTACGTCTTGAGCTAATAATGATTGTAATTCCCCAAAAATTTGCTGGCGTTGGAGCGGATCTTGTTCGGTGCGAGATTGCTCGATCGCCCCATTTGCGCGATCGCTATAGTAAAAAGAACCCCTACTTTGAGCAGCCCCCGATTCACAACCTAAATTGGGCGAACCCTGATTGCAACTCATAAAGGGTTGAATATAATTGTCAGGATCGAGAAAATCAGGATACCAATCAACCAAAGCGGTAGGATATACTCCCTTACTCAAATTGCCAAAAAAGGAGGCAGATTCAACGCTATTGGGAATAAACTGAATCATTCCGCCTAATTCTTGGGTGGCGTAGGCTTTAATCGTATCGGCAACAATACCCCGCACGATCGAACCCGATGGATGCCAAATTTCGACAATTGCGGGGTTTTCTGGAGAATAACCAGCTTGAGTTAATAAATCTCTGGCTTGGGCGACATTTCCATCTCCGTACAATTCTTCAAAGGCTGGCTGATAGCTATCAAAAGCCGTGGGAATCAAACTATAAATCGGTTCGGCTTGTCCTTTCAAGACTCGCTCGTTAATTAAAGCACGATTCACAATAGCTGCGATCGCTTTCCTAACTTCGGGCTGGTTTAGAGGTTCTTGTTGTAAATTGAGAACTAAATAGTTAACTACCGTACCTGAACCTTCAATTGCTTGCCAGCGATCGTCATCTTGAATTAGGCTTTCAACTTGTTGGGGATCTAAAGATTGGTAAGCCACATCGATCGCGCCAGTTTTAAAACTATTAAACAAGTTAGCAGAGTTTCCTGCGTATACCTGCATATTTATTCCCTGGTTGGCTGGTTTTTCGCCCCAATAATTTTCGTTAGCATTCAAACTAATGGAATCACTCTTAAATTGAGCTAATTTATACTTACCCGTACCGATTAAGATATTAGGTTTAAACTCTCCTTCGCCAATGTTATAAGCCTGGGGAGATACTGCTGCTGCCCCAGGAAAAGCTAATAATGCAGGAAAAGCGGCAAAAGGTTGTTTTAAACTAATTTTAAGCTCATATTCTGTGGATGCTTCAATTTTATCGATAACATCTCCCAGTAAAAATGCGGGTTTGCCACCGTTTTCGATGAAACGTTGTAGAGAAAATGCCATTGCTTCGGCATTAAACGGCGTACCATCGTGAAAGGTCACTCCTTCTCGTACGGGGATAGTATAAATCAAACCATCTGAACTAATTTCTGGCATTGCTGTTGCCAATAATGGTTCGATTTCTGTCGTACCTATTTTATAGGTGTAAAGGCTTTCGGCAACATTATAAATAATATTCAATCCTGCTAGTTCGTAATTGTCTGCGGGATCTAAGGTACGAGGCTTGAGAGTTGTACCAATAGAAATACGAGTGGGATCGACATTACTGGTTTGTGGTGGAGAATTATTATTGCACCCTAATACTAAAGTAAAACAAACTAAAAATAAAAAAATGTACTTGCGACCGTGGCGTAGTTTCTGCCCAATATGAGACAATCTGTTTCCAATCATTATTAAACGCGATGGGTTTAAAATCTATCTCGCATCATAAACGCTAATCCCTAGTATCGTCTTGGCGATCGCGAATACTGTAAGGTTTAATTATATGACTGTTGAATTACCAAATACCAATCTTTTCGCATTTCTACTACTGCTGATTGGCAGAAAAAAAAGGCTTCGAGTTGTTGGCAGCTCTATGCTACCCCTACTCAAGCCTGGAGAAGAAATATTAATCGATCCTTATATTTATCGTCATTCGTCTCCCAAAATTAATGATATTGTCGTAATTTTTCACCCCCACCAACCCAACATGGCTATTGTCAAGAGAATTACCTCAATTGCCAGTGACGGTAAATTTTTTCTTCTGGGAGATAATCAGGCACAAAGTACAGATAGTCGTCATTGGGGAACAATTAATCAAACTAAAATAGTAGCCAAAGTAACAAATTACTTTGCCTAATTGATTCTCTAAATTATTTGTAAAAAAGCTATGTATAAAATGCTGTCGAGAAAGATACTTACTGCTCTAAAGTTGCTTGGAAGGCTTTTGTGTCTTCAAAAATTTCAAATGCCTTATCTAACTGAGTCAGTTCAAACATAATTCTTACTGAGGGAGCTAGAGAACAAATAGCAAATCTACGACCCAAACTTTCGGATAAGCGAAATGCTTTGATTAGAGTCATCAAGCCCGCACTATCCATAAAATCTACTGCTTCCATATTTACTAACAGGGGAGAATTGACTGAAGACTTTACTTCAACTGTGAGACGATCTAAAAATTCTGAGGCATTAGCTGCACTTAAAAAACCTTCTGGACGGAAAGTAGAAAACTTGGAACATAATTGTGTGCTAGTCATTTTTTATTGCTTCTCGCTTTAGATGTTACTTAATAATAATGGTTTTATGTTTTAAGAATAGTCCGTTAAATTACGGACATCTACTAACTTTTACTTACTTCATCAAATCTTAATCGAAAAATGAAGTCCTGCTAAATTTTTATTGGTAAAACTTACTTAGATTTGTAGAATGTTGTCTGAGGGACATCTTTTACTTAAGTAAATTTCACTAATCAATTTAGATATTGAGTTAGTTGGAAATTTAGCCAAAACTCTCCTCTTTTATAGTCAATTTCAAGCAATTATCTATCGGGATAATCACTGAAATAGATATTTCAGATTAGAAATCTTATCGGTATTTACTATTTAACTACATAAGTCAATTATGATTGAGTGCGATCTCAAAGTTGGTAATCAAATTTACTGAATTATGGTTTTTTTTCTAATTTAATGACCATAACACTAAGATATAAAGGTAAAAAACTAGAACAAATGGTTACTGAAATTATTGATTAAAAAGCAAATAGCTATTTTAGATAAGATTTCAATATTTAAAACTGCTCCCGATTTGCTACCCACACTTGTTGTAAGAATTGATTGAGATGTTGACGTGCTGATAAATTAGTGGGTTTTGGTTTGTCGGTATTTTCCAACTGGGCTAAAAACAATATTGCTTCAGTATCTAAAGCTGGGTTAAACAAGCAAGTAGGCCAAACTATATCCGATGTAGAATTTAAGGGTACTAGCTGAAAATCTTCTGAAGCAGAAACTCCAAAAAAATTTGCTATTACCAGACAAATTGGTCTTAGCCAGCACATTTGACGGGAAGTAATTAACTGGATTACTTCGCCATAAAGACGAGTATCTCCATATTCTAGAAAGATAATCTGATTTTCTTTAAATGTCAGATTCGAGCGATCGCATTTCCTTTCTTTCATAAGATAGTAAAGTTCTTCAAGAACTATCCTAAATTCGATAGTGAAAGATTATTAAAATATTCAATAACCTCTAAAACTAGAATTTAATCTGAGTAATGATGCAAAATCAATCCAGGAATCTCAAGTCTATAAGTCGATAGAGATAGAGCCAGGGACGTTTCAGATTTACTTCGGGATCGATATCGATCCCAGATGCTGGCAATAGGTTGGGAAACGTCCTTAGTATCTTGCAGTCGATTCTTCTATCTTAGAAAATATATTCTAGTTCTTTTAATTTATTAAATATTTTATCGACGCTTTCCGATAACTCTTCAAGGTCGGTACGACATTCTATTTCAGGATTAGTAGGAGGCTCGTAAGGGTCGTCAATTCCAGTGAATTGCTTAATTTTACCCGCTCGTACTTGTTTGTATAGACCTTTAACATCTCTTTCTTCACAAACTGACAAAGGCGCGTTAACGAATACTTCTAGAAAACTACCGATATTAGCTCTCATTTCCTCTCTAATGGCACGGTAGGGAGAAATAACGGGAACTAGTACAATTACTCCATTACGAGCTAAAAGTTTGGCCACAAATCCAATACGACGAATATTAGTATCGCGATCTTCTTTGGAAAAACCCAAATCTTTAGTTAAATTTTCTCTAATTTCATCGCCATCTAAAACTTCTAGTTGATATCCTTCATCTTTCAACTTTTTAGTTAGGGCTTCAGCGATCGTACTTTTTCCAGCACCGCTAAATCCAGTAAACCAAACCGCTACTCCACGTTGCTTCATGATTTTTTATATTCCTTAATATTTTTTGGTCTCTACGTATTTTACTTGTTTAGATCCTTTTTGCAATTTTTAAAACCGATCGATAGCTAAAATAAAATTTATTGAGAATCGATCTGGCAAATATGATTTCAACTCCAATTTTTCATTTAGCAATTCCAATTAATAACGTTACTGCTGCCAAACAATTTTATGGAGATGGTTTGGGTTGCGCAATAGGTAGAGAAAACAAATCCGCAGTAATATTTAACTTCTACGGGACGCAATTAGTAGGTCATATTACCCAAAAAGAACTAACCCAACAGCAAGGAATTTATCCCCGCCATTTGGGTTTGATTTTACCTTCTAAAGAGGACTGGACAAAAATACGAAATCGTGCTGAAGAGAAAGCCTTGGCTTTTTATCAACCACCCAAACTTCGTTTTTCTAACTTAGTTTTAGAACATTACACTTTTTTTCTTGAAGATCCTTTTTATAATTTGCTGGAATTTAAGTATTACATCAATTCTGAGGTCATCTTCGGTGGAAGAGAATCCGATTTTATTGGGGATGCTCCCCAGCCAGAGACTTAAATTGCTGGAGGAATTATGCTCGATTGAGTTAAGCGATCGCAATATTGCGATTTAGAAAATAGAACCTAAAGTGGCAATCAAAAAAATCAAAATGATAACTGTAAATACACCTAGGAAAAAACTACTAATAAACAAAAAATGCTGTCTTCTTTGACTCATTGCTCTGGGTACAGAACGGGAATTATAGAAATAATTTCTGCCACTGCCAAAGATATTTTTGTTTTTTCTTAACTTAGTTTTAATTTCTTGTTGAGCTTGAGAGTATTTATTGGTAAGGTTAATTATCGTATCTTCTTGAGCTCGAATAGTTTCTTGAAGTTGGAAAATACCCGATGTTAAATCGGAGATGGCATGATTCATTTCTGGTGAATGTTCAATTTCATCGCTATAAGAAGAATATTCTTCGTTTTGTCGAGTGATGGCTGAAACTTTGCTGGTAGCATATTTTGTTTCAGTGGTATTAGCCTCAGCAGAAATACTGTCTACTCCAGTCCCATCCCAATTGCCTAAAATTGGACCTATTTGGAAGAAACCTTTTTCGGTTAAGCGAATAATATTACTAATATCTTTAACGCTAGTATTCTTGAGAATATAACCCCTCGCTCCTACCCTAAGAGCGCGGTTTAACTGCTCTTGGTCGTCCTGACTGGTAAATAGCAAGACTTTTGTGCTGGGAAAACGTTGTACGATTTCTTCTGTGGCATCAATACCATCAATGTCTCCTGGCATTTCAATATCCATCAGTACTAAGTCAGGCTGATGTTCCCCCACTTGAGCGATCGCAGAACGACCATTGTCTGCCATACCCACTACTTCTATATTTACCTCTGTAGATAAATTAATTTTTAGGAATTCTCTTATACTGTTTTGATCGTCAACAATGATAATTGTAGTCATGTTTTCTGATGAAAATAAGAATTAATTTTATTAAAAAAAACTTTTGTGTCAAAATTAGTTGGTTGAGATAGAAATTGAAACTATTTGAACCCAAACAAGCCAAAAACAGGCTTTTTCTTGAATAAGACAAATTTTGAGTCCCTATGAAAAATCAGCCAAAAACTAAATTTTTTAAAGTTTTTGGGTTATATTTCTTCTTTGGATATCAACTGATAGTACTCAGCTAATTTATAAACAACGGTATTTGAAATAATGATGAGATAGTTTACCAGAAGTTTACATCAATTACCATACGTACATAGTTTTGACAATGTATTAAAGGTTTGAATTTTTGATTGTGGTTTCTGGAGCTAGCAAGAATTATTAGTATTCTTCAATGTACTAATCATATAATAGAAAATATACAAAAAATGTAATAAAAATAAATAAATTGATTAAAGATTGTGTAAATACCATCTTTAAATATAGGATACGTGCGTTAGTTAGGAAATTTATCTAGAAAATCTTGCTTGGCTTTGTTTGACCCTGTTCCTGACTGCCCTCAGAAATTATGGAATATAAGACCATAGAGTATTTTAAAGAATAATTTTGTAATTTTCGACTAAATCTAAATACACCGCTCAATTTAACTAGGAGAAACTGTATGCTGAGACTAGAACATATAAGTAAAATCTACACTACGGGAGAAGTTTTAAAGGATGTTACCTGGGAAGTTAAACCAGGAGAAAGAGTAGGTTTGGTGGGGGTTAATGGTGCGGGAAAATCAACTCAACTTAAAATTATTAGCGGTGAAATTGAAGCAACTTCAGGAGAGGTAATTCGTCCTGCTAGTTTGAAAATTGCCTATTTAACTCAAGAATTTGAAGTAGAGCCAACGCGGACGGTATCGGAAGAATTCTGGACTGTTTTTATTGAAGCCAATACCATCCAACAAGAGATGAATCAAATTCATCAGGAAATGGAAACGGCAGATCCCGAACAGTTGGATAAATTAATTAACCAGCTAGATAAATTACAACGGAAATTTGAAGCTTTAGACGGCTATAGTTTGGACGCGCAAATTGAAAAGATCTTGCCAGAAATGGGATTCTCTACCGAAGATGGCGATCGCCTGGTCAGTTCTTTTAGCGGTGGCTGGCAAATGCGTATGAGTCTGGGCAAAATTCTGTTACAAGAGCCAGATATTTTACTTTTGGACGAACCAACAAACCATTTAGATTTAGAAACTATTGAATGGCTGGAGAACTATTTGCGGGGAATTAATACCCCTATGGTGATTGTTTCTCACGATCGCGAGTTTTTAGACCGCTTGTGTACCAAAATTGTGGAAACCGAACGGGGAGTTTCGACTACTTATCTAGGTAACTATTCTAATTATCTAACTCAAAAAGCAGAAAACAAACTGGCTCAGGGTGCTACCTACGAAAGACAACAAAAAGAAATTGCCAAGCAACAAGAATTTATTGAGAAATTCCGCGCTAGTGCCACTAGAAGTACTCAAGCTAAAAGTAGGGAAAAACAACTAGAAAAAGTAGAATTAGTAGATGCACCCATTAGCGATGTCAGAAGCCTAAAGTTTAAGTTCCCTCCATCTCCCAGAAGCGGTAGAGACGTGATTAAGATCGAAGATTTAGTCCACACTTTTAATAACGATATTTTATTTTTAGGAGCTAACCTAACTATCGAACGAGGCGATCGCATTGCGATTTTAGGCCCTAACGGTGCGGGGAAATCGACTCTCCTACGCATGATTATGGGTATGGAAGCCTACGAAGATGGCAAAGTAGAATTAGGCAAGCACAACGTTATTCCTGGCTATTTCGAGCAAAATCAAGCAGAAGCCTTGGACTTAAATAAGACCGTGATGGAGACAATTCACGATGAAGTTCCCAAGTGGAAAAATGAAGAGGTGCGGACTCTTTTAGGACAATTTTTATTTAGCGGAGAAACAGTATTTAAACAAGTAGAAGCTCTTAGTGGAGGAGAAAAAGCACGTCTGGCATTAGCTAAAATGCTCCTAACTCCTGCTAATTTATTAATTCTGGACGAGCCGACCAATCACCTAGATATCCCTGCCAAAGAAATGCTAGAAACCGCCCTACAAGATTATGATGGTACGGTGGTCATTGTCTCTCACGATCGCTATTTTATTTCTCAGGTAGCTAACAAAATTGTCGAAATTCGCGATGGAGAATTATTAGAATTTCTGGGAGACTACCATTATTATCTAGATAAGCTAGAAGAAGAAAAAGAAAAAGCCAGACAAAAAGCCGAAGCCGAAGCCAAGGCAGCCAAACAAGCTGCTAAAAGAGCCAAGCAAGCAGAGAAGAAAAAAAATAAGAAAAACAAAGCTAAAGCTTAAGGCAATTAATAATCAATATTTTAGTAATTAGTAATGGAATTAGATCGGCAGTTGGAAGTATTGGTAAACGATGGGGTTAATTATGGTGTTCCAACCATAGTTGTGGAAAAAGCGATCGCCCCAGTGTTGAGGCTCTTTGCCGATAAGTTGCAGCATCTAGAGTATTACGTATTGCAAAATCTTGAAGAGGATTGGGTTTTGACTACTATTACCAACCCTCAACTGCAACAAACGATGAATGTTATTTATGCTTTTGTTTCGGTAAAGGATGCAGCTACTTTTAGCGGTAAATCTAACTCCGATCTAATTGCCATGCCAATTCCTGTCGCTCAACTATTATTTAGGTTATTTTCTTTAGAACAAGTAGATAGCATTATCTTTTTGGACAATTCCCAAAATCTCAATCAAGGCATAGAAATAAAGCGATCGTATCTAGTTAGCCTAATTCAACAGCAGTTAAAAAGACTCAATAATCCTCCTAGGGATATAGCTTAATATGCTGACAATTTTAATTATCCAAAACTTTCCAGTAGTAAAAATGTAGGTAAATTTTCGGATTTGCGGAACACTCCTTCAAGAGGTGCGTCTAGTTTCTGGACAAGGTTGATTTTTCAGAGACTATTTTCACATTATGAACAAACAAGTAATTTTCATATCATTAGCTGTTTCCACTCTGGGTTTATTTACATCTCCCGCTCAAGCCGATAATGCTCTAATACAAGAGTCAATCCAAGAATCGGTAGTTACGGGAAGCGACAACGTTTCGATTCAAAATTCCAATCAACGAAACAGTCAATATACAGAGTATCGCGATCGCGGTAACTACGGTTATGGTCGAGATCGCTATAACGACAACACTAGTACTGGCATCGTACAACGGAGTAATCAATTTTGCGATCAAGTAGGAGAGTACAATACCTGCGTTCAAGACGCACAACAATCTAATACAAATCATACTCGTCGCGAGCGTCGCAGTCGTCGCTACTAAGATATTTTAGCCATTAGCACTTGGCTAATGGCTAATAGCTATTCAAACATTACTGAAATTAAATTTGCACCATGAAACTAACAAAATTAATGGGGTTAGTGGCGGTAGGTGTAGTGATACCTAGTACTATAGTATCTACCAATAATTCGGCTTTAGCAGATGTAAAAGTTAGCACTCCTAATGTCGAAGCGGTGACTCGTAGCGATGGTAGCATTTATGTCAATTCTGGGGGAACTACAATTAGAGTACCCAGTCGCCGTCGCTATTGGATTCCCTGGCGTTATTGGCGTTTACCTTGGCAGAATTACACCAGACATAGTTCTGACTGTCGTCATAGTTCTTATCAAGCAACTACTCGCGTCACTTCTTCTGGAAGTCAGACAATTCAGAGCAGTACTTCTAGTAATAGTTGTAACTAGGGGGGGAATAAAAATGAAGTTAATAGCATGGACAAAGGGATTGCTATTCCTGTCTGGCTTCCTAACTGCTAACTGGTTGATTTCTCCTGCTACCGCTCGATGTATCCAGGCTGATATTTCCGTCCAATACAATATTAGTGGTTCGCGAGAACCTACCGATCGCACTAATGATGTGGAAATGACTAGCGATGGAACTTGTCAGGGTAACGCTACCGTTACTACTGGAGTACAGGGAAATATTGGCGGCAATGGTAGAGTACGTCAATCTAGAGTAGTACGTCACCGCATCGAAAATCGCGATCGGCAAGAACGAAGATATTCAGGAGGTTCTACGATTCAAATTCAAAGCAATCCTGCTATCGATGTTTACAATCCTGCGGATAATTTGGATTACTAAACAAACATTACTGAAATTACTAAGTAGACTGGAGGTTTGACAGTGTCAAGCCTTTTTTTCTTGGAGAAAGTTATTAGGTTTTTAAGGAATAAATAGAAAAATGTTCTATGGAAGCGTCTTTCACAAAAACAACTAAAAATTTGCCATCTGAACCATCTTGTTCTTGGATATTTATATCATACTTCTTTTTAATTTTTAGATTGAGCATCTTAAACCAAAAATTATTTTGAGGTATGTAAGAGATTGGTTGATGTATTGTTAGCTCTGTATTATCGTTTGCTTGACTATCGGACACATCTGCTTCATCGACAATATCCGTTTTTAACAACAACAAGTTGACTACAATAATACCTCCACCATAGATATTAAAATTTTTAATGGCATATTGCTTCAATAAATATTTATTATCGACTACAAAAGCTTTATTTTTTCTTTTATCTAAAGCAGAATTAAGAGACATTTGTTACTTCCATGAAAAATATGTCTAAAAAATTTTAGTTTAATTAAAACTGAAATTAGAATGTTTAATCTGTCTGTATAAATCTAATATTGTTGTCAAGATAACAAAAAAAAATCTTAATGCCCAGAGTAATAATATAGATCTTTCAATTATGTTAATTAGTTTGAAGTGTTTGGTAACAAAAATAATACTTTGATGCTATGAGAATCTGGGCAAGGAAAAATTGAGCATGGGATCGTTCCAATCAACTTCACGATCGATCAAGGAATGATGATAACAGGCGATCGCCGTCCCTCAACAAAACTCAATTAACATCTGCTCCTCAATCTCCGTCAATTACTTTAAGTAATTATTTATCTTAAATACCTAAAAAAATGTAACATGGTTTCAACAACGATTTCGACTATTGAAATTAGCCATGTCGTCAGTTCGATCTAAAGACCAAGTTTCCTCTGTTTCTCTCACCAAAATCTTATTGTATGTAGGGATAATTTCGATAGTATTTTTGTTCTCTGCCCCCATCCTATGGCAAATACTAACTTCAGTCAAACTCAATCGTGATATTTCAGCGATTCCTAATGTTTATTTTCCTGCTAGTTTTACTCTAGAACACTATCAATCTTTGTTCGAGCGTCGTCCGTTTTTAACTTACATTTTTAATAGTGCTTTAGTAGCGAGTATTTCGACTATCTTATGTCTGGTTGTTGGTTCTCCTGCTGCCTATAGTTTAGCTAGAATGAAATTACCAGGAGAAAAAATTATTTTAACAATCGTATTGATTGTCACTTTATTTCCCTACGTTCTATTATTTTTAGGGTTACTAGAAATAGTAAAGGCGATTGGGTTAGGTAATAATTATTTAGCTTTAATCATCCCCTATACTGCAATCAATTTACCTCTAACTATTTTAGTGATGAGGAGTTTCTTTTTGCAGCTACCCCAAGACTTGGAAGATGCAGCTAAAATTGACGGCTATAAAACTTTAGGTATGCTCGTTAATATTGTGCTTCCTATGACTCTCCCCGCATTAGCTACAACTGGAATTTTGAGTTTTATTTTTGCTTGGAATGAATATATTTTTGCCTTAACTTTTATTACTGAAGAAGCTAAAAAAACAATTCCAGTAGCTACGGCACAACTAGGAAGTGCTAATTTATTTGATATTCCATATGGTGCGATTGCTGCTGCTACAGTTTTGGGTACTCTACCATTGGTCGTTCTAGTATTAGTTTTTCAGCGCCAAATAGTGCAAGGCTTAACCGCAGGCGCAGTAAAAGGTTAGCCTAAATAACTATCCAAATTCTCATATTGTCTTACAAGTTGCATTTTAAAGTAATCAGTTAGCTTAATCAAAAATAGCCCGCAATGTATATATCTGAAAACGATAAAGTAATGGTTCGCCAATTGGTTGAAAGACAGTTACAAGCTTTTCAACAAAACGATCTAGCAGCAGCTTTTGCTTTAATGAGTCCTGCTGTTCGGGAAAAATTCAATCTCAGTGAGTTTATCGCTAAAGTTGAGTCGCACTATAATGCTATTATCAAACCACGAGCAATTATGTTTCGCGGGTTTACGACGATTGATAGTTATCCTGCATTAGTAGCAACAATTATGGATGAAGCAGGAGAACTAGTTCAAGGTGTTTTTGTCGTACAGCATCAAGGGGATTATAGTTGGCGAATTCAAGGTTATGAATTAGTTCCTTTGGATGAAAAAATTGTCTGATTAAATATGTTAGATCGGGTTAATTACCAACTGGATGTTGACCGTAAAAAGGTACAATATCCGACCAATGACTAACAGGTTTTTCTTGCCAATGATAATAAGCTAAATCCAAAACATTACTCACAGTAGAAGCAAGATTATTTTCTACTTTTATTATTCTATAGGGAAGCTTTAAATCGTTTAAAGTTTGTTGCCATAATTCAATAGTCATTAAAGTATCTTCTAGGTAAGTTTGTGGATATCCTGTTTCGTCTAGTTGATAAATGCCCACAAACAACTTTTCTCGACGAGCATCCATCGTCACAACTAGCAAATCTTCCCCTCGATAGTTCTGGGCTGCTGCTACTGCTGCTAAATTAGAAATACCATATATAGGAATATCTAATTGTTGAGCAATAGTACGGGCGGTAACTACTCCTACCCTAGTTCCAGTAAAGCCTCCTGGTCCTTTAGCTACGGCAATAAATTCAAGATCTTGCCAGGTTTGGGGCGCGAGAATTTCTCGTAAGTGTTGGTGTAGTTGTGATGCTAATCCTCTGCCCAAATCCCAGATGCAACTGCGATTGTCTCCTGCAAAATTACTAATGGCTATGCCCAATTGAGGCGTGCTGGTGTGAAGGGCGATCGCATATTTATTAACGTTCGAGAGAGGCATAAGCTCTGGTGGGAAATAGACTATTCTAAAAATTGGAATTGAATTTATGGAAACAAATTTTAATCTCCAACCCCTAACAATACTTTATTTCTTACCCATTTCCCAAGATTCTTTTTACGACCGTATACCCTACACAACACAAGCTGAAATTGCCCCAAAATATAATAGAATACTCACTTGGTAGCGAAAAGCTATTCTCAACTTAAAAAGTAGTCTCCAATTCTAATAACTTTGAATTATAAAAAAGTCATGGGATATTTCTATAAACCCCGATCGCTAGGTCAGAACTTATAAGGATTTAATTAAAGATTTGGATATCTGCCCTCAATGGTAGGCTTTTTTCTTGAGTAAGCTTCGCTTCTTGATACAGTCGCTATAACGGAGGACACCTCCGCAACGCGCTGAATCACTTTTAAAAAAAATTTAACATCGAGCAATTAAGGAGGAAGACCTTGCTAGAAAGTACCCTCGGTTTAGAAATCATTGAGGTAGTAGAACAAGCTGCTATCGCCTCTGCCAAGTGGATGGGTAAAGGTGAGAAGGATACTGCTGATGAAGTAGCGGTAGAAGCCATGCGCGAACGCATGAACAAAATCAATATGCGCGGTCGTATTGTAATCGGCGAAGGGGAAAGGGATGATGCTCCCATGCTCTATATTGGCGAAGAAGTAGGTATTTGTACTCGCCCCGATGCCAAAAACTACTGTAACCCAGACGAACTAGTCGAAATTGATATTGCGGTTGACCCTTGTGAAGGAACTAACTTGGTAGCTTACGGTCAAAATGGTTCGATGGCTGTTTTGGCAATCTCCGAAAAAGGCGGTTTGTTTGCTGCTCCAGATTTCTACATGAAAAAATTAGCAGCACCCGCAGCGGCTAGAGGTCACGTAGATATTAACAAATCTGCTACTGAGAACTTAAGAATCTTATCCGACTGTCTCAACCGTTCCATCGAAGAACTAGTAGTAGTAGTAATGGATCGTTCTCGTCACGGCGAGTTGATTCAAGAAATTCGCGATGCAGGAGCTAGAGTTAGATTAATTTCCGATGGTGATGTATCTGCTGCGATTTCTTGTGCTTTCTCTGGATCTAACATACACGCTTTAATGGGTATTGGTGCTGCTCCTGAAGGGGTAATTTCTGCTGCTGCAATGCGTTGTTTGGGCGGACACTTCCAAGGACAATTGATTTACGATCCTGCGATCGTGAAAACTGGTCTAATTGGTGAAAGCAAAGAAAGTAACCTTGAAAGATTGTCAAGCATGGGTATTACAGACCCCGACAAAGTATACAACGCAGAAGAGCTAGCTAATGGCGAAACTGTATTATTTGCTGCTTGTGGGATTACTCCTGGTACTTTGATGAACGGAGTTCGCTTCTTCAAAGGTGGTGCTAGAACTGAAAGCTTAGTAATCTCTTCTCAGTCTCAAACTGCTCGTTTTGTCGATACGGTACATATGTTTGACCAGCCTAAGTCTTTACAATTGCACTAAATACTGCTCGACCTCAAAATTGAGATATCTACTCTAAGATAATTAAAGATATGTAAATCCAAATCGCAAAATTTGGTCATAAGGTACGACAAAACTGTATAACTTGATAAGGATAAAGGCATATAGTGAGAGAACTTTTCTTTTACTGTTGCCTTTTCTTAGTTAGGTTTTTCATAAAAAACTCGATCGAGACAAAATTTATAAAATATAAAAAATTCTTTGCTTAACTTTGAATATCTAGTTGGGGCAAAAAAAAATTGTAAAGAAACATAATGAATATTGTAGTTGTTGGTTTAAGTCACAAAACTGCTTCTGTTGAAGTGCGTGAAAAATTAAGTATTCCAGAAGCAAGCATAGAAGAAGCGATCGCCACTCTTAAAGGTTATCCTCACATTGTAGAAATAGCGATTATTAGTACCTGTAATCGTTTAGAAATCTATGGTGTAGCAAGAGATATCGAACAGGGAGTCAAGGAAATCAGTCAGTTTTTGGCAGATAAAGCTCAACTTCCTTTAAGACAACTTCGTCCCAATTTGTTTACTCTTTTGCGAGAAGATGCTTTGCGCCACTTGATGCGCGTTTCTGCGGGTTTGGAAAGTTTGGTTTTGGGAGAAGGTCAGATTTTAGCTCAAGTCAAAACTACTCACAAACTCAGTCAAAAGCATAAAGGCTTGGGCAAACTACTCGATAAATTGTTCAAACAAGCTATTTCTACAGGAAAAAGAGTTCGTAGCGAAACCAGTATTGGCACGGGAGCGGTTTCTATTAGTTCTGCTGCGGTGGAATTAGTCCACACCAAAGTAGATAATTTACCTGACTGTAACATCTCTATCGTAGGGGCGGGTAAAATGGCTTGTCTTTTGGTCAAGCACGCTATTTCTAAAGGAGTAACAGATTTTTCCATTGTTAATCGCTCTCATCGTCGAGCGCAAAAGCTTTGCGACCAATTTCCTCAAGGGAATTTCAAGATTTATCCGATCGGGGAAATGATGGATGCGATAGCTGTTTCGGATTTAGTTTTTACTAGTACTGGAGCAACAGAACCTATTCTAACCAAAGCAAAATTAGAAAATAATCTTTCTTTAGAGAGAGATTTAATGTTGGTAGACATTTCCGTACCTCGCAACGTAGCAGCAGATGTCAGCCAATTGGGCTGTGTAACGGCTTATAATGTTGACGATCTAAAAGCAGTGGTGGCAGCAAACCAAGAAAGTCGTCGTCAAATGGCATTAGAAGCGGAAGGAATTATCGAACAAGAGGTTATTGGCTATATTAACTGGTGGAGATCTTTAGAAACCGTTCCCACTATTAGTTGTTTGCGTAGCAAGGTGGAAACAATCCGCGAACAAGAAATGGAAAAAGCTTTATCTCGTTTGGGTGCTGAATTTGCCGAAAAACACCAAGAGACAATTGAAGCCTTGACTAGAGGAATTGTGAACAAGATTCTTCACGAGCCAATGGTACAGTTGAGAGCGCAACAAGATATTGAAGCTCGCCGTCACTGTCTGCGATCTTTACAAATGCTCTTCGATCTCGATACAGAAGAACAATACAGTTAAACTGGTTAGAAAATTAAATTATTTAATAACTCAAATAAAGCGCGACTCTGAGATAAATGAGCCGCGTTATTTTTTATTGAATATAGTTGTTAGAAATAGAAGAATTATAGTCATGTCAAATAGCAATCTTATACCAATTAGAAAAAAGAATGTGACAGATATCCTGTAGTGTGGGCAATGCCCACGCTAGCTTGAGATTATTTTCATCTGTCGCAAACATTAATTAATTTGGTATTACGATCGCGAGCCACAAATCGACCAATACATATAAATATTAGAAAATTAATTACCTACTACCTAAATTATGGCGATCGCTTATGTCCCAATTTTATTCCCGTCGTTTTTGGTTACAACAAGCTGCTAAAGCCTCGATCGCATTTTTGGCGGCTCAAGTTTTGAATAGTCTCAAACCTACTATGGCGAAGGATTTACCGATGGAAACTGTTGTCGGAGATTTAAAAGCGAAGATTCCTGGGTGGATGAAGCAGTATAAAATACCAGGGTTAGCAGTAGCTGTAATTAGCGATCGCCAGATATTCTGGAACGGTAATTTTGGCAGACAAAGCAGTCGCACTAATACGCCAATTGACGACAACAGTATTTTTGCAGGAGCGTCTTTAAGCAAGCCTCTTTTTGCTTATTTGGTAATGAAACTAGTAGAAAGAGGACAATTAGATTTAGATACTCCTCTAATCGAATATACTGCCCAGCCTTATATCAAAGATTTTCGCTTGTCTTTAATTACCGCTCGTCATGTTTTATCTCACACTACGGGTTTTCCCAATTGGAGTGGTAGCATACCAGTTTGGATCGAAGCGACTCCAGGGACAAGATTTGGTTATTCGGGAGAAGGTTTTTTATATTTACAACAAGCGATCGCCGAAATTACCCAGCAACCTTTTGCTAGTTATATCCAACGGGAATTATTATTACCCTTGGGAATGAATAGTAGTAGTTATATTTGGCAACCAGCCTATCAAAATACAGCTGTAGCAGGACACGATCTCAATCTTAACTCTACTCCCATGAGACAACCCCAAGAAGGCTCATCGGCGGGAAGTTTGCGGACAACGGCGATTGAATACGCTCGGTTTATGATGGCAATAATGCAATCTGGCACGGTTGACAGTCATTTATTAACCGAATCTAGCATCCAAGAAATGTTGCGCTCGCAAGTTCAGTTAAATTACTATCTCGATTGGGGTTTGGGTTGGGCTTTAGAATATTCTGGAGGTCACAAGTATTTTTGGCACTGGGGAGATGGGGTTATTTACAAAACCTTTGCCATTGCTTCTAGGGAATTGGGTACGGGAGTGGTTATTTTAACTAATAGTCAAAATGGTTTAAAGATTTGTCCTGGGATCGTTTCTGCGGTAATGTTGGGGAAACGTCATGCTTTGGATTATGAGGCGATCGAATATTAAATTGTAAATCGATGATTTATTGATTAGTTAACTCCAACCAAAGATAGAATTCCTGGCTAAACCTGAATGATATACTAATAGATTATCGAACAAGACCATAAGATAGAAATTGAAGAATGGCGGAAAAAAGCACGGGTCACAAAATAGTTAGCGATAATCGTCAAGCTCGTTATTTATATGAAATCCTCGAAACTTACGAAGCTGGAATTGAATTAGTAGGAACAGAAGTTAAATCAATTCGCGCGGGGAAAGTAAATCTTAGAGATGGCTACGCCTTTATTAAAAATGGAGAAGTTTGGTTGAGCAACGTTCATATTTCTCCCTATCAAGCTACAGGTCAATATTTTAATCACGATCCTCTCCGCATCCGAAAATTGCTTTTACACCGCAAAGAAATTAATAAACTCATCGGACAGACAGAACAAAAAGGTTTAACTCTCGTTCCTTTAAAAATGTATTTTAAGAAAGGTCGGGTTAAGGTTGCGATTGGTTTAGGTAGAGGTAAGAAACTTCACGATAAACGAGAAACTGCCAAGAAACGAGACGACCAAAGAGCAATGGCAAGAGCAATGAAAAGATATTGATCGAGTATTTAACTAAAAAAACTACCTTCGACCAATATCTTTGGGTGACAAGTTATGAGTTAGATAAATTAATTGGCAAAAATTTCATCAATTAAGTGTTGATATCGATCTCTAACTTGGGGACGTTTAATTTTAAAAGTTTGAGTCATCAAGCCATTAGCCTGAGAAAACGGCTCGACAATAAAACGAAAATCAGTAATGCGATCGTCGGTTTTGTAACCTGGGCGATTTTTCACTTCGCGAGTTAATTCATTGCGATATAAATCGATAATTGCCTTATCATTTAAGCCACTTTGAGCAATTTCTTCAGGACTACTTTCGGGAGTAGGTAATTGAAGGTCTAAATTTTGTTCTGTTATCCACTGTTGCAAGGTTTCAAAATTGGGAACGATTAATGCCCCTAAAGCTCTTTGGTCTTGTCCGACGAGCATAATTTGATCGATGTAAACGCTACGCACGCAAGCATCTTCAATTGGTTGAGGTTCGATATTTTCACCGTTAGTTAAAACTATTGTATCTTTAGCTCTACCCGTCAACACCAAATCGTTATAGGGAGTTACCAAGCCCAAATCTCCACTATCAAACCAGCCGTCGGGGTCGATCGCTTTTTGAGTAGCTTCGGGATTGTTATAGTAACCCTGCATGACCGAATCTCCTTTAATTAATACCAGCCCTCTTTCTCCTTGGGGTAAAGGTTGGCGAGTTTCGGGGTTGACAATTTTAATTTCGATTTTGGGTAAAGGTTTTCCTGCCGATCCTCTGACGTTATGCTGGGGAGTGCGGGCGTTAGTAACGGGAGAAGTTTCCGAAAGTCCGTAACCGACAAAAACATCTACACCAATACTTTGATAGAAGTCATCGAGATATTTCGCCAGAGATCCGCCACCGCTACAGACAGCTTTGATATTGCCAATACCATCGCGAATTTTACGATAAACTAATTTATCTGCTAGGGCATGGATGGGGTAAAGAGTCCCCGCTTTAAGATCGGCAAGGGATCTCTGCATTGGAGAAGCATCGAAATGTTCCAAGCAGGTATTTTCAGCAATACGCTTGGCAGCAATATAGTTAGCCGACTGCTTGAGGAAGAATTTAACTAGTTTTTGCTGGGATGCCGACTGACTGCTTAAAAGTTTTTGGACTCCATCGTAGAGAGATTCCCAAAGACGGGGTACACCTACCATATAAGTCGGCTGGAATTGTTTTAAATCTTGTTTGAAATAGCGAATTGAAGTATATATTTGCGTGCTACCTTGGGACAAAAAGAAATATTCGGCAGACCTTTCGTAGGCGTGCCAACTGGGGAGAATGGAGAGTAACACATCTCCTTGGTTGGGTTGAAAGATGGTCTTGATATAGTTTACTTGATGTAGCAGATTGCCGTGACTCAACATTACCCCTTTGGGTTTACCCGTCGTACCAGAAGTGTAGAGTAAAGTGGCTAGGGTATCTTTAGTTTGGTTTACAGGTTGCAGAGCATTATTATTTCCCAATTCCATTAGTTGAGTAAAGTTAATCGTCTTAATCGCGCTTTCCTCTGGTGGGGTTTCATCGCTTAAAAGAACGATCGACTCTATAGGCAGATCTACTAGCTTGCTACTGAATTTATTCAGGGTTTTTAAATTCTCGACTACCAAACTAATACTGTCGCTATTTTCTAAAATATAAAGTAATTCCTGTTCTTCAGCATTGGCAGAACGAACTACATCTACTCCCCCAGCAGTCATAATTCCTTGGTCGGCTATAAACCAGCGAGGACTGTTATCAGCAAATAAAGCCACTTTAGCCTGGGGTTGAATCCCCAAAGCTTGCAAGCCAGTGGCAAATTGTCGAATTTTAGCAGCTAAATCTCGATAGTTAATTTCTACTTCAGGTTCGCTATGAGGATCTTTTAAAGCAATCACATCGCCAAATTTCTCTGCTGCTATTTCCCAGATTGCAGGTAAAGATTCTAGCTCGATATAGTCAAATGCGATCGCTTTTGATGCAGTTTCCATATTCTTACTCTTTTATCGTTAGTTTTTATCTTGGTTGTTTATAAACAAATAATAATCATTAGAAAACCTAGATTTGGGCTTTCAGTGGACAATTTAATATTTGCAATAGACTTATTTTAGAAATTAGGAGTTAGAAGTCAGAAGTCAGGAGAGTTGTAAGTACTCATCACATCAATCAGGTGTCTTAGTTAAAAACTGCAATGATATAAGGCATTGAAACATTAGAGAACTAGAGAGCTTGAGATCGCAAACTATTAACTTAATCAAGTATTTGAGTATCTCTAGAGACTATCGCCAGTGTTTTATTATTTGTTTGACGATCTTCAAAAATTACCTAAAGTTTATTACGCAAGCGTCTTTCTTGATTTACCGTGTTCGTTCCTAACGTATTATTGGGGTTAACTGTTCCCTTCAAATAATGAATGGCTGGATAGTGAGCAATAAGAATAGTTCTCGTGCCTACTTTTTCCAAATCGATAGGCTGTGCGGGTTGGACATCATGGAATACTTGGTTATCGTGCCACAGGATAGCATGACCATCATTCAAAATAAAAGGATCGATTAAAGACCGCTTGCCATTAATATCTGCATAAATCGCATTTTCTGCCCCTTTAATATTGTTACGTTGCAAGCATACTAACATTCCTTTATCTGCACCATCTGAATGAATGCCTTGCCCAGTCAAACATTTTCCCGCAGTCTCGACTGTCACATGACTTTGTTGCACCTGCACTAAAATAGGTTCGCCATCGGGAATATCATAGGTAGACTTGAAAACATTAAGTACTTTTTTGGTTGCCTCCGACTCTATAAATTGCTGAGGCATTTCCTGATAACAACGTTTATAGCCACCAGAAAAATCATTGTAATGTTCGGATTGAATAAAGCAGTTGGCGCGAATTTGAAACCATTCTCCTTTGAGACACAACACATAGGCAATATTTTTGGTACGAGTTGTAAAATAATCTGAGCTAGGATCTGAGCCTAATTGACCGCAAGAATCAATTAATTCCAATGTTTCAGTGAGATTTAACATTGGCATCGTAAAAGCTAGACTATTTTTTTCTATGTTATTGGATGCAGTATTCTTTTGCTTTGGTGAATTAGTTAAGTTTTGTAGTTTTAGCATTTAAGTCTCCTCTCAAAATCCGCATAAATTGTAAATTAGTTGATTACTTAGTATGCTATGGTGCGATTTTGAGAAAAAACATAGCTCAATCTGAAGTTTGCATTGAGATTGTCTGAGTAGAAAATTAGAGAGTATTTTTTTTGTAGAAGTTATTTCTGCTAATTTGAAAGCTTGCGATCGCTTTAACTATTTTTTAGCAATGCCAAAAACCCTTGTAATACTGGCATAGTAATAACAGAACGCCAGGCTGCTGCAAATTCTAGCCTCAATGGAAGACCTTTTATTGGTTTGCAAACCAGATTGTCGCCGATTGATGTTTGCAAACCTGCGGGAATAAACGTCACTCCCATTCCTGCTGCGACAAAACAGATTCTAGTTTGATGAGAATTCACCTCTTTCACAATCTTGGGTTGGAAGCCAGTTTGATGGCATAACTTGCAAAATTCATCATAGAGGAATTTTCCTTCAGAACGAGGATGTAAGATAAAGGACTCTTGTGCCAGATCTTTTATAGAGAGTGATTCTTTGTCTAGTAAGTGGTGTTGTGGTGGTAAAACGGCAACAAATTCCTCTGATAAAAGTGGATAAACTTCTAAGCCACGAGAATCAACTGGAGGATGTAAAAATCCTAAATCTATTTCATTTTGATTGAGTGCTGTTACCTGTGATTCTGTGGAAAGTTCTAACATTTCGATCTCTACTTGCCGATAGCGCGACTGAAAACGACCAATTAATTCTGGTAGAACCGTATAGGTAGCCGTAGCGGTAAAACCCACAGTCAGTCTGCCCACTTCTCCTAAAGCAGTACGTTTGGTCAGGGCGATCGCATTTTCTGCCTGTTGTAAAAGTTGTTGTGCTTGGATGAGAAAAACCTCACCTGCGGGAGTTAAATTGACCGTACGTTTGGTGCGGATAAATAATTTAACTCCGATCTTAGTTTCTAAAACGCGAATCTGTTTACTGAGTGCGGGCTGAGTAATGTCTAAACGTTCTGCTGCTCTACCAAAGTGCAATTCTTGAGCAACGGTTACAAAGTATCGTAGTTGACGAAATTCCATTTAATAACTTTTAGTTATTAATCTAGCATCAAAAATGACTTGGACAAACAGGTTTTAATTGTTTTACTCTCAATTTAGAGATGATAAAAATTAATTTGAATCATAAGTAATTTGGTAATTTATTGCTTGATTTAACTTTAAATGAAAATATACAAGTCAAAAAACTTTAAAATAGCTTTATTTGCTTTAATAGGCTTTGTTTTAGCCATTTTTATCTATGGACTATTACAGTTAATCGAACCAGTAGCGATCGCCCAAATATCTCAATCTCCACAATCAGCAACATTTACGGGGGATAAATTATTGATTGCTTCTGATGCAGATATGGTAGCCACCGCCTATGCCGATGCCAAACTAAATCGAGTGCCTGGAGTTGAAGATGCTTTAACGGTAATAAAATTACCTTTGAATCGTGAAAATCCTCAAATTGCTTCGCTGCCTGTATCCAATTCTGTGATGTCTTGGCCGCAAATTATGGCTGTTTCCCCCGACAGCAAACGAGCTTATATTGTCGAAGTGCGATCGCGTCCTGAAGATGGAATTCAAGAGTTAGATACCATTGATGATATGCCTGAAGGTAAGTATTTAACTGTAGTCGATCTGGCGGATTCTAACCTGCCCAAAGTTATGGAAACTATTGAGGTAGGACGCAATCCCGAACATATTAGTATCAGCCCTGATGGTCGGTTCTTAGTGATTAATTTTCAGGAGAAAGGACGAGAATTATCGATTTTTCAATTGCAACCCGATGGAACATTAGGCAAAAATTTTGATTTTTCTATTTCCAGTAATGGTAGACGAACAGATAATCAAACAACAATTTGGCATCCTTCGGGAAAGTATCTAGCAACGACTCAAAACAAAAATCGTGAAGTTGCTTTTTACAGAATACTGACAACTTCTGATGATGAGATTGAATTAGAACCATATGACGATCCAATAGAAGTTGGCAACCATCTTAGTCATCCTCGATTTACCTCTGATGGTCGTTTTTTATTAGTAACCGATCTTAAATGGAGTACCAAATTTCTACGACAACTGAATTTTTTAATGAATCCCCTGGGAGAAGCGATCGCGATTAAATTTGCACCAGAAACGAAACAATCACCTGAAATCATCTCTAGAGTCGAGGTAGGACTAAGTCCTGAAGGATTTGCAATTAGTCCTGATGACTCTCTAATGACTACGGTAAATATGCGTCGTACCTATTTACCAAACTATATTCCTGTTTGGCGCGGTAAGTCTTACAGTTCTTTATCTCTAGTTAAGTTCGATCCCCAGTCAGGGCAATTAACTAACATTGATGAATATGGCTTTGAAGGATTGTTACCAGAACAAGTTACTTTTGATGAGTCTGGAAAGTCTCTAGCTGTAGTTATCTTTAACTATCGCCAGCCTAACCCGAAAACAGGTACGGTAGAATTTTGGAATGTGCGATCTGGCGATCGACCAAAACTAGAAAGAACGGGATTTAAAATTGATGTGGTTCGAGGCGCACACGATATTGTGCTAGTTCCTTAATTGCTCAATTTTCCGCGAGTTTGCTGCGCTATTACGTCGCAATTGATTTAAGTAGTCTCGCGCCCTCGACAGTCGCTTTAACGGGTTACGAACTCCTTCGGATTCAGCAGTTGCTTCAAGTCGGGGAACCCGACGGGGCTTTCAAGCACCTGAACTGAATTCAGGTGACAGCCCCTTCCCAACGCACTGCTTCACCGCAACGCGCTGTCTCGCAAAATTAATTGGATAGTTAAGATTGGGTCAGGGGTCAGGGGTCAGAGGTGAAAATTTAAAGATTAAGAGTCTTATTTCTAATATTCTTAATCAAACTAGGTTCTATTCATTTGAAAATCGCTGTAAATGCGATCGCGATACTGTTCTATAGGGTTAAACACTAAAAATATAGCATTACGTATTTAAGTTAGGACATTACCTACTCCCGTACGGTCGTTTCATGAAACGACCCTACTCGTACGGACGTTCCATGGAACGTCTCTACGCTACTCCCTACTCCCTACTCACTACTCCCTACTCCCTACTCCCTACTCCCTACTCCCTACTCCCTACTCCCTTAACTTGCCCTCATCTAACTTGGTGGGAACTAGCAATTTTTATGTTTTGAGTCGATACCCCATGCCTCTGACAGTTTCAATAAAATTGCTCCCTAATTTTTTGCGGAGATAGCCAACGTAGACATCAACGATATTAGAACCAGGATCGTAATCGTAACCCCAAACTAGATCTAATAATTGTTGTCTGGTCATTACCTGCCCTGGGTGACGGAAAAACACTTCTACCATAGTGAATTCGCGGGCGGGTAGTTCGATTTCAGCATCCCCAACGGTAACTTTGCGGGTACGCAGATCGAGAGTCATGTTACCTCGTTGAATCTGGATTTGGTCGGCATTTTGCCGCTCGCTATCGTTATTTTTCAATCGCACTTCAATCCGCGCTAAAAGCTCGGCAAAGCTAAAGGGTTTGGTCATGTAATCATCTGCCCCACCTTTTAAAGCCGTTACTTTATCCATCACATCATCTCTAGCACTGAGAATAATTACGGGGAATTCTATTCCCTGTCCGCGCCAAGCTTCTAAAACCTCTAAGCCATCTTTTCCTGGCAAACCTAAATCTAACAGTGCCAAATCGAACTGGTAGCTGAAAGGTAAATTGAGCGCACCATTAGCATCTTCGGCGATGGTGGTATTATATCCCTTAGCTTTTAAACCTTTAGCGATAAAAGCAGCAATTCGGGCTTCGTCTTCGACGATCAGTATTTGTTTCATGATTAATTTGATTTTTCGTTAAACTCTAGAGGAAAAATGAGGGTGAAAGTCGAGCCAATTCCTAATTTGCTTTGTAGATTAATCTCTCCTTGATGGGCTTCTACTACAGCTTTGACAATTGCCAAACCCAAACCAGAACCTTCAGAACGACGACGGCTGTTTTTAACCCTAGCAAAGCGATCGAAGATTCGTTGTTGTTCGCTAGCTGCAATGCCATTACCCGTATCTCGCAGCCAAAATTCAACCCGATCGCCTTGTAACCTTGCGCCTAACACAATCAAACTATCGACAACGGTATGCTGTACGGCATTGTTAGCAAGATTAATAATTGCTTGAGTAATTCTTTGGCGATCGCCAGTCATTTTACCCGATAGGATTTGATTGTCTAGATGCCAGTTACGCTCTCCTAAAGTTTGTATTTTGCTAAATAGTTCGGCGATAAAAGAACTCAGTTCGATAGTTTCAATCTGGAGAAAGTCGGGACGCTCTGATTTAGCTAGTAAAACTAAATCTTCTACTAAACGGTTAATCCGATCTAGTTCGTCAATGGTTAGATCGATGGTTTCTCGTTGCTCCTCTGTCTTTATATCCATCAATTCCAGATGTCCGCGAATGATGGTAATTGGCGTTCTTAGTTCGTGTCCCGCATCATTAATAAAGTCGCGCTGCATAGCAAAAGAATCTTCAATCCGTTCCATCATGGCGTTAAAAGTACGTCCCAACTGCGCCAATTCTCCCTCACCTCGAACTGGGATGCGCTGGCTCAGGTCGGATTCGGAAATCAATTTGAGGGTATCAGAGAAGTTTCTCAAAGGAGCGAGTACTCTACCTGCTGCTATCCAAGCCATGACTGAAGCTAATAAAATTATCGACAAAAGAACCTGCACGACGATGTTAAAAGAGCTTAAAACCTCTTCCCTTTCTCCTGCGGTGAGGTGAGCTACGATAAAAACACCAATAACTTCTTCGGTAGTTTTAATCGGTTCTGCTTTATAGAGAACGCTACCGATTTCGCGGTCATCAACATCGACTTCACCTTCTTTCTCGACAGTAATCTGTTGCCAATATTCCATCAACTGGGAATCAGGAGCAATTACTTCTGGTAAAAAGGGAGAATTACTTTTGTAAAATGAACCGTTAACAATAGCGATAAAATAATTGTCATCTTCGGCTTTATTGGTAGAAATAAATTTATCGAAAGCTAAATATATATCGTGATTGGCTCGCTCGGCTGCTGTTAATTCTGGGTCTGATTTGAAATTAGATTCCAATAAACTTTCAATCAGTTCTTCTTCAAATTCCTCCAATTCTTCCCGCATATCTCCCTCTACCCGTGCCGTAACTTCGGCAATCAAACGATAACGAATGGCAGGAATAGCGATCGCAATGAATGAACCCATCAAAACCAAATTCCACAATAAAATACGGGTACGAGTTTCCTGATAGATTTGAGACTGATTTAACCGTTCGACTTTGGCTCTAAAGGTTTGCCACCATAAGGATATTTTTTGCCCAAAGGGTTGGAGGGTTTTCATTATTTACCAACTTATGTACAAGTTATTGCTGCTATTAAATAACAGATTAAATTTTTCTCATCAAAGTTTCACGCAAGGTTTAATGCTACTTGTAAATATACGTAACAAGATACTCAAAATTTGGGTAAGAAAAATCTTTCTCCCAGATTTTCACTATTGTCAAAGATTTCAAAAAAACAATTTAGCACGACCTACCGCTTACCGTACGGGCGGTTCGCGAACCGCCCCTACCACCGCCTACCCATCTCGATCCCGCTTGACGGGACTACCCACCATGCCACTAACTCACTCACAATCGATTACAAAGGGCGAATACCGAAAAATCATGGTTTATTCCCATGATGCTTACGGTTTGGGTAATATCCGCCGTATGCTGGCAATCTGTAAGTATTTACTGAAATCTATTCCTAACCTCTCGATCCTGCTAGTTTCTGGTTCGCCAATGCTGCACGATTTTCGCTTACCTTCAGGACTGGACTACATCAAATTACCCTGCCTCAATCGGGGATGGGGACAGATGGCGGTAAAATATCTTAATGCCGATATCGAGTCTATTTTAAAGTTGCGATCGGAAATTATCTTAGCCGCAGCCAAAAACTATCAACCAGATTTAGTTTTGGTTGACAAAAAACCAACGGGGATTCAAGGGGAATTGCAATCTACTATTGAGTATTTGAAAACCAATTTACCCACCACCAAGTTTGTTTTGTTGCTACGGGATATTCTAGATACTCCTGAAAAAACCATCGCTGAATGGCAGCGAGAAGACTATTACCGCCAGGTAGAATCCTTTTACGATCGCATCTTAGTTGTAGGAATGCAGGAGATTTTCGATCTAGTACGAGAATATCAATTTGGCGAGGCAATTGCTGACAAACTTCGCTACTGTGGCTATATTCGCAAAGAGTCGGGTTTGAAAAACCGTCGCACCATTCGACAGGAATTAGGTATTGGTACAGATGAAAAGTTAATTCTAGTTACTCCTGGAGGTGGGGAGGATGGCTATTACTTGATTAATAATTATCTTCAGGGTTTGGCACGGCGAAAAGATAACTTTACCCAACAAAACATTCATACCTTAATCTTCTGTGGTGCGGAAATGCCACCCCAACACCAACAGCAAATATACCAACAAGCAAAAGAATTACCAGGGGTAACCATCAAAGAATTTACCAACGACATGATGAGTTATATCAACACCGCCAACCTAGTAGTTTCCATGTGCGGCTATAACACCATTACCGAAGTCTTACAAAAAGGTAAAAAGGCGATCGTCGTTCCCCGCATCAAGCCAGGCAGAGAACAACTAATCCGCGCTCAAAGCATGGCAAAAGCAGGGTTAATCGAAACGATCCATCCCGAAGAACTCAATCCAGATTTATTAATAGAAACTGTGTTGGCTAATTTGACCCCAGCCAAATCTCTAGCTAAACCCGTCCGTCTAGATTTTCTCGGACTACCCAGAGTCGCCGACTATCTATCAGTGCTGATGTCTGATTCTTTCAACATCCAAAAATTGCCTGTCAATCTGCGCTCGGCTTAATTGAGTAATAAGTAATAAGTAATAAGTAATAAGTACTATTTTCAAAAACTCCACCTCCTACCCACTACCTAAAATGAATAAAGTAATGTTTTACTGCCAACACATCCTTGGCATGGGTCATTTAATTCGCAGCGTCGAAATAGTCAAAGGATTAATTCCCGACTTTAAAATCTGTTTTATTAACGGCGGACAAGTCATTCCCAAATTTGAATTTCCCCCAGAAATAGAAGTAATTAATATTCCTGCGGTTAAAACTGACAGCGAGTTTAACGAACTTCGTCCCGTAGATGATAGTTTAACTATGGAGGAAGTGGAAGCAAAAAGAACCAAGATACTTTTAGATACTTGCGATCGCTTTCAGCCAGATATTCTCATTATCGAACTATTTCCTTTTGGTCGTCGTCGCTTTTCTTTTGAATTAATTCCTTTATTAGAAAAAGCTAAAGCAAGGGGAACAAAAATTGTTTCTAGCGTTAGAGATATTGTCGTTACCAAACAAAATCAACAAAGGCATGAAGAAAAAGTTTGTCGTTTGATTAATAAATATTTCGATATGCTACTAATTCACGGCGATCCTAACTTTGTCAAACTCGACCTCAGTTTCTCTCGCGTTAACGATCTCAACTGTCCCGTTCATTACACGGGTTATGTGGTTCAACCAATACCAACAACTCGCCAAATAATTCTAGACAAACCAACAATTTTAGTTAGTGTCGGTGGCGGAAGATTCGGACACGATTTATTAGAATGTGTCGCTCTTGCTGCACCAATTTTAAAAGCTAAAATACCCCATCATCTTCAAGTATTTACAGGTGCATTTAGTCCTGATGAAGTATTAATTAAGTTACAAGAAATAACCAAAGATTTAGATAATATAACTTGCGATCGCTACACCACTAATTTATTAGACTATATGCAGCAAGCCGACCTATCCATTGGCATGGGTGGCTACAATACCACCATGAATATTTTAAGCACTGGTATTCCAGCCATGATGATGGCATTTCAGGGCAATAACGATAAAGAACAAGAAACCCGTCTGCAAAAGTTAGATAGTTTAGGTCGAGTAAAAATGATTCAACCTGAAGATTTAAAACCAGAAAAGTTTGCCGAACTAATTGTTAATTATTTAGAACAAACTCCTAGTAACTTAACTCTCAATCTCAATGGTGTTCCTAATACTAGATATTGTTTACAACAACTAACAACCAAGCAATTTACAGCAATTTAGCGTTCAATACCTTAATTTTTTTAAAATTACTTTCTTTTGCTTAAATTAAAAAATTTACCCAGTGAATCATCAATCATTTAAAACAAAATATTAATAAAATTTTATGTACATTCTAAATACAATTTTAGTCACCAAAAACAATTTCCAAGATATGTGGTGCAAAATAAATTTTTGGACGCTTAGAAATATTGGACTGATGAAGAATGCCAACATTAACTAAACGATCTATGTCGCTACGGGCAGTATGGTAAGAAACATTACATAATCTTGCTAAGAAAGGAATGTTAATAGCTGGAGATTCAAAAAGATGTTCAATTATTTGATTCAGCCGAACATTTCCTCCAGATTGTTGCAAACCTTCTTGATATTGATTGCGAAGTTTTACTAGTTCGTCAAAACGTTGAATCGAATCTTTTGACTGTTCAATAGTGCCTCTCAAACAAAAACGTATCCAATCACTCCAATTACCTGTGGCACTAACCTTAAATAAAAGATTAATATATTCATCTTTATATCTGTCGAAAAAAGCACTAAGATATAGCCAAGGCTTTTGAAGATTGCATTGATTATAAATCATTAAAGACAAAAGCAGTCTTCCTACACGACCATTTCCATCAAGAAATGGATGAATAGTTTCAAATTGATAGTGAACCATAAAACAAAATATAAGCGAATCAATCGCTTTTTCTTTGTGAATAGCTTTTTCAAAACTATCCAAACAAGACATTATTTCATTGGGAGGAGGGGAATAAAGCGTCTGTCAGAACCAATGTGAACCTGAGAACGGCGAAAATTTCCTGGATCTCTGCGCGATCCTCTTACCCCTGCTAAAAGTTCTCTGTGTATTGACCTAATTAAATTTAATGAAATTGGTCTTTCATTTAATAATTCCAAGCCTAATTGTAATGCTCTGTTGTAATTAGCGACTTCTTGCCAAGCACTTTCAGGATCGCTTACTGATTTTGGTTCTTTTGGATCGATTTCAAAATACAAAAGCTCTTCTGGAGTTGCATATGTTCCTTCTAAGCTAGAAGAGCGTAAAGCCTCACGGCGTTGTAAGGGGCGTAGCAACAAGTTGTAATTTGGCATATTGTGACCAATTCCATCAAGTCGAGCTAATTCTTGTTTTGCTTCAGTTAACAATATCCACATTTCATCGGTCATGTTCCAACGATGGGGTAATGGATGTGGAATAAATGCCCAATCGTTTTTCCCATTAGCCGATATTTCTAGAAGTCTGCCAGGAAAATCTTTCAAAAACGCTGCTTTATCCATATTTCCGCTTGGCTCATATTTTTTCAATTGGTAAGTTTGAATTGAAATTTAACCTATATTTTTTCAATTGGTAAGTTTGAATTGAAATTTAACCTATATTTTTTCAATTGGCAAGTTTGAATTGAAATTTAACCTATATTTTTGGCAATTGATTTCTGAAACAAATGCAGTCAGGAGAGAGTCAGGCATTTGCATTCCTGGTTGCTCAAACTATTTGCTATGCTTAAGTACAAATATCTGTACTTAAAAGTATGCTGACAAAACACACCAACTATACTAATCTACGTCAAAATTTAGCCTCGATCTTGGATGAAGCAATTAGCGATCGCAATGTCATCGTAGTTACTCGACAAGGTAAAGAAGACGTAGCAATTTTGGCTGCTGACGAACT
>NZ_JBZNBU010000025.1:0-11633 GCF_058530065.1 Waterburya sp.
CCTGATTGCCTTCAACTAAATGACTTTCAATCATGACTCCCATAATATTGGGACAGCCATTTTTCACTTGTTGGGAGATACTATCTAAAACTAAAGATTGTCTATTATAGTCTTTGCTACTGTTGCCATGACTGCAATCAATCATCAACAAAGGATTCATCCCTTTCTTTTTAAGAGCTTTGCTCGCTACTTGAATATCTTCCGCTTCGTAATTTGGTTTTGCCGCACCACCGCGCAATACCAAATGTCCGTCAGGGTTGCCTGTAGTCTTAACTATACTAGCCAGTCCATCCTGGTTGATACCTAAGAAATGGTGAGAAATCTTGGCGGTTAGCATGGCGTTAATCGCAGCAGTGAAACTTCCATCAGTGCCATTTTTATATCCTACGGGCATAGATAAACCAGAAGCCATTTGACGGTGGATTTGACTTTCTGTAGTCCTCGCACCAATAGCCGTCCAGCAAATTAGATCGGCAATGTATTGGGGCGTGATCGGGTCTAGTAATTCTGTGGCTGCGGGTAGTCCGATTTCTGCTAAATCTAAAAGTAATTTTCTGGCAGTCCGCAACCCCTGATTGATATCGTAACTATTATCTAGATGAGGATCGTTAATCAGACCTTTCCAGCCTACAGTAGTACGGGGTTTTTCAAAATAAACCCGCATCACAATTTCCAAAGTATCGGCAAATTGCGATCGCAATTTTACCAGTCTTGCTCCATATTCTTTTGCTGCTGCTACATCGTGAATCGAACAAGGACCTACTACTACTAGTATGCGCTTGTCTTTTCCTTCTAAAATATTGCGAATGCGGTGGCGCGTTTGAGTAACCAACTCAGCGATAGATTCTGTTAGAGGAAATTCACTTTTAATAAATGCAGGGCTTAATAAAGGTCTGGTTTCTATTACGTGCAGATCGCTGGTAATATCCATAGGTTTAAAATCGATTTTTTAGAATTTACTGGTATCTATTACATATTTAATAGGGAGCGAATTACAGATTTATTCAGTTGCAAGACGCGATCGCTACAAAGTTACTATACTTATTTTTACATTTTATAGGTTTAATATTGCTTCGGATACAGTTTACAGTTTTTTGCAGCAATAACTTATTTTTAGTTTGAGAAACTCTTTTTATGGTTCATCATATTGTCACTGGCGTTGCAGGATTTATTGGCTCTCACTTGGCGGAGGCTTTGCTGGAAGGGGGAGAAAAGGTAGTTGGTATTGATGAATTTAATGATTACTATAGTTATCAACTCAAACAAGAAAATGTAGCCAAGCTCCAGCAACATCCAAGATTTGAGTTGATTCAAGCCAGCATTCAAGACTTAGATTGGTCAGAACTTTTACAGTCAGCCAGTGTGCTTTATCATCAGGCAGCACAAGCAGGAGTTAGGGCGAGTTGGGGTGAAGATTTTCATCGCTATACAGAAAAAAATATTGATGCCACTCAAATCATTTTAGAAGGAGCAAAACAAGCTCAAAGCCTCACTAGAATTGTCTACGCTTCTAGTTCTTCTATTTATGGCAATGCTGCAACTATGCCTACCCCCGAAACTTTATGCCCCAAACCCGTATCTCCTTACGGTATTACCAAGTTAGCAGGAGAACGATTGTGCTGGCTATATCATCAAAATTTCGGTTTACCAGTAACTGCTTTGCGCTACTTTACAGTATATGGTCCTCGTCAAAGACCTGACATGGCTTTTCATAAGTTTTTTAAAGCAGCAATAGACGGAGAAGCCATTTCGATTTATGGAGACGGACAGCAAACCAGAGACTATACTTACGTCAGCGATGCGGTAGCGGCTAATTTAGCAGCAGCACGAGTGCCAAAAGCGATTGGAGAAGTATTTAATATTGGTGGCGGTAGCCGAGTCACTTTAATGGAATTGTTAGAAATGATGGAGCGAGTTATCGAACATCCCATAAAAAAAGATTATGTTGCCAAAGCTGCGGGGGATGCTCGTCATACTAGCGCAGATGTTAGCAAGGCTAAAAGAATTTTGAATTATATTCCTCAAGTATCTTTAGAAGATGGATTGAGTAAAGAATGGAATTGGATTAAATCTATCTATTAATTTTAAACAAATTAAATTGATGTTTAAGTTTTTTCTAACAATATGACAATGATTATCTAAGTCGGACTGAAGATGATTTATTATTGCTATAATATTTCTTTTCTAAAAGCAAAACATGAAACTAAGATTGCTTAAAAAATTATTGTTTTAATTTTGCAAATATTTTTTAAGCATTCATAGCCAATCATTTTATCGAGAAAGTATCACTTTAAGAAATTTTTGAAAGTCATGAAAACAACCAAAAGTTTTTCTTTACTTATTAGAGACTCCCTGATTCATCAACTAGGAAAAAACATCATTTGGGGTCTGGAAAAATTGATTACTCGTTATTCTTTAGTAGCAAATACTCCTTTTTTAGAAAAATCGCAATTTTCTTGGATTGACAGTTTAGAAAATAACTGGGAAGTAATTCGTAACGAGTTAGATGTTGTTTTAAAATATACTGATAATTTACCCAATTTTCAGGATATTTCTCCCGATCAAGGGCGCAATCTTACCCAAGACGATTTGTGGAAGACCTTTTTTCTCTATGGTTATGGAGTTAAAATGGAGCAAAATTGCGATTACTGTCCAGAAACTACTCGCATCATTGAAAATATTCCAGGACTAAAAACAGCATTTTTTTCAATTCTTTTACCAGGAAAACATATTCCCGAACATAGAGGCCCTTATAAAGGAGTGATACGCTGTCATTTGGCTTTAAAAGTTCCTCAAGCAAAAAATATGTGTGGTATTCGGGTAGATAATGAAGTTTATTATTGGACTGAAGGAAAAGCAGTTGTATTCGACGACTCCTATTCTCACGAAGCTTGGAATAAAACTAATGAAATCAGAGTTGTCTTGTTTTTAGATATCGTTCGACCAATGAGGTTTCCTGCTGCTTTATTAAATCATTTAATTATTAATTTAATTCGCGTTTCTCCTTTTATTCAAGACGCTCGCAAAAATCAACAACAGTGGGATCGAACCTTTGCCAAAGTATTCAAAAATTAAAACTATAAAAATTAAAACTATCAAGTGGCACTACTATTTAAGGTTAGCTATCTTCTGATATCTAGCCAATGCTTGGAGAGGAAAATACTGTTGGTAGAGATGATATTTTAAATAAAAATGACTGGGAAAACCCGTACCTGTAAAGTAGTCTTCATCCCAAGTGCCGTCATCTTGCTGAGTATTAATTAAATATTTTATACCGCCCTCTACTGCTTCTTGTCCTACAAATTGGGTTGCATCCATAGCTGCCATAATACCGATTAATGCCCAGGCAGTTTGAGAAGCAGTACTATCTCCAGTGCCTTTTAGATCGGGATTGTCGTAGCTAGCACAGGTTTCGCCCCAGCCCCCATCGGCATTCTGACAATTTACCAGCCAGGTTGCACCTCGTTGAATTTCCGAGCGACACAAACTAGGGGCAATTAAAGATAAAGCTGAAAGTACGCCACTAGTGCCGTAGATATAGTTGACTCCCCAACGACCAAACCAACTACCATCGTTTTCTTGTTCGTTCATTAAATAAGCGATCGCTTTTTGAACTCGACGTTCGCTGATGGTGAGGTTACATTCTCCCAGCATTTCTAAGACTCTAGCAGTGACATCGGCAGTATTCGGGTCAATCATTGCCTTCAAGTCGCCATAAGGAATTAAATTAATCCAATTTTGGTCGTTATCAAGATCGAAAGCAGCCCATCCTCCAGGTTGGCATTGCATTGATGCCATCCAATTAAGACAGCGAGCGATCGCCTGTTGCTTATAAGTTTCATGGGGTAACTTCACTTGGGATAAACCCATGACCACTACTGCCGAATCATCTAGATCGGGATAAAAACGGTTGTCGAATTCAAACGCCCACCCCCCAGGAGTCGTACCTTTATTTTTTACTGCCCAATCTCCATAGTCGAGGATTTGCTTCTCTAACAGCCATTCTCCAGCTTTGACTAGGGCGGGGTTGTCGGCAGGGATGCCAGATTCTACTAAAGCCCGCAAGCACCAAGCTGTATCCCAAACGGGAGAAATACAGGGTTGGATGCGATAGCTATTTGCTTCTTCCAGGGCAAAATTATCTACCGCAGCTAAACCTCGTTGTACTATGGGATCGCTGACATCGTAATCTAGAGCGCGCAGACACAATAAAGAATTGAGCATAGCAGGAATGATGCCACCCCAATCTCCCGTTGCTTCTTGTCTTTCCAATACCCATTTTTCTGCCGCTGCCAACCCTTCTTCTCTCAAAGGAACTAAATTCCATTCTTCCGCGAGTTTAAAAGCATTATCTAGGGCGATAAAAATGTCCGTCCAATCATTGTTGCGGGGTAATTCATAAACAACATTATTTATCCCTTCGACATATAGTTCGTCTAACTCAATCGGAGTATCGATGGGAAATATGGGCTTGCGATCGAATACTACTAATAAAGGTACAGTACTACCCCTCGCCCAACTAGACATTTCATAGATGGTAAAAGGGGATTCTTCGGGAAGTAACATTATCCAGGGAGGAATAGAGGGCAAACCACACCAGTCATAGCAACCAATTAATGCTAGGTGCATTTTAGTAAAGATACGAGTTTTACTAATGCCTCCTTGTTCTAGAATAAATTTTTTGGCTCGAACCATTGCGGGATCGGAAGCGGTAACACCCAACAAGCGCAATGCCATATAAGCCTCTACAGAAGTAGACAAGTCGCCACCATCGCCATAATATAACTCCCAACCGCCATGTTCTCGTTGTTGCGATCGCAAGTAAGTTTTTATTTTTGCCAAAGGTCTGGTTTGGTCTGTGCGCCAAATTTTATGGAGCAAAACAACTTCAGCAGTTATGGTTACATTAGATTCCAATTCTGCCTGCCAGTAGCCATCATCATGTTGAAGTGATAGTAAATATTGTTGAGAATTGGCGATCGCTCGTACTATTTTTGCTGTCAATTCTGTTTTGCTTGTTGGTGTCACCGCGTTTTACTGGTATTTACTCTAACTTGGTTATTTTACGATCGATTTACATATGTTGGAAAATTAAGCCCGAATGGTTGGCAATTAACTCCCGAATTAATTGTTCCTTGATAATTGAGATCTAATTTGATTTAGGTTAGCTCGATTTTAATGATTAATAACTAAATTATTCAAGAATAATTTTTGTAAGTTATATTATTTTTAGCCATAAAAATGTATACTAAAGATTAACTTTGAATTAACTACAATGCTGTTGTTAACTATAAGAGTAATCAAGTTATTCGGTCTATTCTTTGAGGGAAATCGGCAATCTAAAATATTAGCAAGATAATGGTCTTTTCCTCTAAAATTCACCATTTTATAACTTTTTTCCCACCAAGTAACATCACGCTCTATTCAAGCCAATTATATATTTATTTTCCCAATCGAGCTAAAGTTAAAGTATTTTAATTATGTCTAAAGAAGCAGAATTAAATTTAGAACAAATTAAGCTCAGTTTGAGCGATTATCAAGCTGAATTAGATGCGATCGATGCCGAAACCGATCGAGAAAAAAAACGCCTCCAAGATGCTATCCAAGCAGAAGAAGCGGAAATCAAATATTTATTAGATCGATATCGCGATCTTAAACGGCAAAAGGAGCTAGAGGAAATTAAATCTTCTTACAATCATCTGGCTAATTTCAAACAAATTCTATTATTAAAAATTAAATCCGAGACAGAAAACACTAAAAATTTACCAATATCTAGTAAATCAGAGAAGCAATTAACAAAATTTACCGATCCTCTTCTGATAGAAGGAAATAGTCTCCAACAGCAAAAAGAACAATTAGTAGGAAAGGAAGTTACCGAACTAATTCAGTTTATCGAAAGGATCGCTCCTGAAGATTTAGTAAAATTTTATCCAGCCGATATCGCCATCTCTATACCCAGTTTCGATGTTAATAATACTGAAATTAGGAATAAATTATTAAGTCATTATCAGGAACATAATATTTCTACTTATAATGCCCTGATAAAACTTTATCAAAAGCCCAATCTCAATCGAACAATAATTGAAGTTCCCGAGCCAAATACTTTACCTTTAAAAGATAGAGGATATCACAGCTTTCTTGAAGAAAACTATCCTAAATCACTACCTTTCTTTTGGTTTTTAATCAATCGAGAACCAGATACAATCAAATATGTAGTAATGGAATTTGCGATCGATCATATTATTCAAACTAACACTTTAGAAGAAGATCTAGAACGTCAAGATTTGAATCTAGAATTATCTGAATTATTAGAAATGAACGAATCTGCTTCCACTGATGAATTTTTGAGAGATATATTTATTAGTTTCCATCCCCGCCGAGTTAGCCACAAGACTAATAGCAAAAATAAATATTTCGACTATGTAACTAATTTGATTCAAACTCAAACTACTCTAGAATATTCTGAAGTGTTGCAAATCTGGAATTATATGCTTAATTCGGGATACGATCGAGTTGCATCTCCTAATTTTGAGGTAGTTTTACCTTTATATGATGAGCCTACAGACAATAGTTTAGATTTAGTTTCCAGCAGTCAAGATCAATTGTCTTAATCTTCTGGTAAATTATTAATTTAATACAGATCCATTTTTTGATTTCCTATTTAATGGGTCTGTAAGTATCCATCAAAACTAAATTAATAACTAACACTTAAAGTTGCAAACTAAGAGGCAGAGAAATTGTAAATTTGGTTTTACCAGGGAGAGTAGTTCTACCCGATAAAAGATTAACAGAGACAGTACCTTCATGAAGATCGATAATTTGTTTGGCAATAGTTAATCCCAAACCTGTATTTTCTCCTAAAGATTTGGTCGTGAAAAAAGGATCGCACATCTTACTCACTATTTCTGGATCTATACCCTCTCCCGTATCAATAATATCTACTAATAAATTTTCTTCTTGACGATAAACATTAATTGTAATTATACCAAGAGAACCAATAGCATCTATGGCATTTTGAATTAAGTGAATCCATAGTTTTTGTAATTCTTCTGGATAGCAATAAATAGTAGGAACATCACTATAATTTTTCATGAAGCGAATTCCCGCAGGAATTTTTTTCTCGATCGCACTCAAAGCCATTTCAATTGTATTTTTGAGATGGGCTGGACGTTTTTCTACTTTATTTTTATGACTTTGGGCGTAATTATTAAAATCATGAATAATTTTATTGAATTTGTGTGTAGAGTTGCCGATCTTTTTAATACTTTTATGCATATTTTTGACCAAACAAGCATTTTCTAAAATTGCTAAATAGTTTTTGCCTGTCAATAAAGGTAGAAAATTTTCTATTTCTTCATCCGAACCTAATTCAATTAGCATTTCTGCAACGCGATCGCTATTATCTAATTGAAATTTATTTAATTTTTCGATGATAATATCTTTTAATTTTTGTTTCTCTAATTCAGACAGTAAGACATTAATATTATCTTCATGGGCTTGTTTTAATAAGCCATAAAATACTTTTGCTGTTCTGAAGAAAGCTGATGGATAAATCTTGGCAAATCCTCAATCTTAGATTTGCCAAAACGTTCTAGCTCTGCCAGAGAATCATTAATAATTGACAGAGGACTATTAACTTGCGTTGTAATTCCCGAAGTAATTTTTTCTAAAATTGCAGAATTTTTTGATTTAACTATTTGTCGATGATTTTTTTGTAGTTGTTCGACAGTTTTATTTAACTGTTCGTTTTTAGTTTTTAATTGTTGCTTGAGATTGACCAAAGAAAGTTGATGCTTGACTCTAATTAAAACTTCGTGCATCTGAAAAGGTTTGGTAATATAATCTACCCCGCCCATAGCAAATGCCTTTACCTTATCCACTGGTTCGTTAACAGCACTAATAAAAATAATAGGAATATTTCTGGTTTTAGGATTACTTTTTAATTCTTTACATACCTGATAGCCATCTAGATCGGGCATCATAATATCTAATAAAATTAGATCTGGAGGATTGATTTCAATAGCAGAAAGTGCTAGTTTGCCATTAGGAACTGGTCTAACTTTATATTCATATTTAGTCAAAATATCGACTAATAAATGTAAGTTTTGAGGAGTGTCATCTACCACCAAAATATTATTAAGTTCTTGTGCAACCATTAACTTACGCATTGTCTTATTGCCTCCAGAGATTTTAGGTTAGGGATAGAAGTTTTAAAATTATTTCGTAGTTAAAGTTATTAATATATTGAGACAAATAACGTTGGTAATTTAGTAGGAATAATAGCTCCTGCATAGGTATAGCACACCCTCAAATGCTTCGTCATCAAAGAAAATAATTCTTATTTGAGATACCTGGGTACGGATTCTTCAACCTCCACCTGAATCCTGACGATTAATTAAATAATTAGAGTCCATGAATTTAATCTCAATTTCAGCTTGCTCAAAAGGCATTAAACAAAAGATCCAGTTTAATTGTTCCCATTTTTGCTATGTTTTACACTATCCACCCCGCATTTTACAAAAGTAGTTAATTAGTAGTGCTAATGGCGATGATTTTATGGATGTGCTTGTCTCTGACGATTTGGTTATTTTTAATTTTGTTTTGGGGAAATTTTTGGTTAAGTAATTCCTTGATTGAAGAAAAAGAAATCGAACTAGAATCCTATCCTACAGTGTGGGCGATCGTTCCTGCGAGAAATGAAGAACGAGCGATCGCTAATAGTGTTACTTCTCTTTTACAACAACAATATCTAGGGAAATTCACCTTAGTTGTAGTAGATGATAATAGTGGCGATCGCACTGGCTCGATTGCTGTCTCTACTGCTAAGGATTTGAATAAATTAACTAGTTTTGATTTAGTATCGGGAAAACCTTTAGCACCTGGTTGGAAAGGCAAGTTATGGGCGATGAAACAGGGAATAGATCGTGCCAACGAACATACTCCAGCCCCCGATTATTTTTTATTTACCGATGCAGATATTTATTATGACTCTAAGAATTTAAGTCAGTTGGTTACCAAAGCAGAAACGGAAGATTTAGATTTAGTTTCTTTAATGGTTTTGTTACGCTGTCAAAGTTTCTGGGAAAAATTATTAATTCCTGCTTTTGTTTTTTTCTTCCAAAAACTCTATCCTTTTTCTTGGGTAAATAATCCCCAAAAATCTATTGCTGCTGCTGCGGGAGGCTGTATTTTAATTAAACGAGAAGCCTTAGAAGCAATTGGTGGTATTGAAGCTATTAAAGATGCTTTGATTGATGATTGTTCTCTAGCTAAAGCCGTTAAAGATAAGCAAAAAAAGCTGTGGTTGGGATTAACTAAAAATACAATTAGCCTGCGAGAATATAATAATTTAAAATCTATTTGGGATACGATTGCTCGTACTGCCTACAATCAATTAAATTATTCTCTCTTATTATTAATTGGTACTTTAGCTGGCATGACTTTAGTATATTTAGTTCCCCCGATTGGTTTGATAATCGGTTTAATATTGCACCAAAAATTATTGATTTTAATAGCAACAATTACTTGGTTATTAATGGCAGCAGCATATATCCCGACAATTAAGCTTTACGACCTTTCAATAATTTGGGCGTTAAATCTGCCCGCAGTTGCTTTTTTATATACTTTGATGACTATCGATTCTGCTCTTAAATATTATCAAGGAAAAGGTGGGGCTTGGAAAGGAAGAACTTATTGAAGTAAGAAGTAAGAACAACCATAATTGTTCAAATGTCCATAAGCATAATTTAGTACCTCTACTAGCTAAATATTTGCCATCAGGGCTAAATTTTAAAGAACTTACTTTTGCCGATCGCAATCTATTTTGAGGTTTTGGATAGGTGGTATAACTATAATAGTAATTAATTGAAACCATAAAGCATATAACTTGATTGTTGTTTTATACTATAGTCTTTACTATTAGCTAATTCTTCTAAAACTTCTGGCGTAGTATTTTCATCTTGGGCTTGCTGTCTTTGCCATTCAATATCCATTATTTTGCCTATCTCACCAATTAGAAAAACCCTATATTTAGCAAGTTTGTTGATTTTCTTGGTTATTTCTACAGATAACCTCTACAGCGATCGCATTGAGAGTTTCTTCTAGAGAACTTTCATAAATTCCATAAAAGAAAGGCTTTTCAATATCTCCTGCGGGTTCTACTTCTACTCGATGAGTAATTAAAACTTTATTGGCAGATATTGTTTGAATTTGCCAACTACCAATTAGTTTTTTGAGATCTCCTTCAACTATCTGAAAATCAATGCGATCGGGTTGCTGTTTGATCGCCTTAGTTTTAACTTTAAAATCCTGCTGAAATAACCATAAATCTACTACATTAGTTTGCTCGAACACAACATTATTGCCAGATTCAGCAACTATCGTACTGCTAGCAATATTAGGTAAGAAGTTCTCAAAATTATTGTAATCAGTTAAGACTTCCCAAACAGATTCCCTAGTCCCAACCGCCATAACTAAACCTAAGTAGTTGCCTTTTTCTCCTTTGAGAATAACTTTACCCTGTTCTAGAGCGGATTTTTCTGCGGTCGATAAATTAAAATCTCTGTTCTGGATATTAACAGTATTGTCAGCCAAATTTACAGGATTGGCTTGCAAGCTTGCTTGAGATTTCCCAATCAACAGTAAACACAAAATAAAGCAGCTAGTTTTAACCAATAATCTAAATTTCATACCATCCAGAAATACCCACTAACAACTAACAACTAACAACTAACAACTAATTCAAATCAGCCGTTGCAGGATAACGTTGTAAAACTTTCCTTAAATACTTAGCTGTATAAGAATTTTGATTCTGGGCTACTTCTTCAGGAGTTCCCGTAGCAATGACTTCCCCGCCTTTGTCGCCCCCTTCTGGACCGAGATCGACAATCCAGTCAGAACAGCGGATTACGTCTAGATTGTGTTCGATGACGATGAGAGAATTACCTTTATCCACCAAACGCTGCAAAACATTTAACAAATGATGGACATCATAAAAAGATAAACCTGTAGTTGGTTCGTCAATTAAGTAAAGAGTTTTACCCGTGGCGCGACGGGATAATTCCGAAGCTAATTTAACTCGCTGTGCCTCTCCCCCTGATAGAGTGGGGGCTGGCTGTCCTAGTTTGACGTATCCTAAACCAACATCTACTAGGGTTTGTAGTTTTTTGGCAGCGCGAGGAATGTTTTGAAAGTTTTCTAAGGCTTCTTCCACTGTCATATCGAGAACATCGGCAATGGAATGACCCTTATATTTTACTTGGAGAGTTTCGCGATTATATCTCGCCCCCTTGCACACATCACATTGAACGTAAACGTCGGGTAAGAAGTTCATTTCAATTACGTTTACTCCCTGTCCGCTACAGGCTTCGCAACGCCCTCCTTTGACATTAAAAGAAAAACGACCAGCTTTATAACCCCTGGCTTTTGCTTCGATGGTTTCGGCAAAGACCGCCCGTATAGCATCGAATACCCCTGTATAGGTGGCAGTATTGGAACGGGGAGTACGACCGATAGGAGATTGATCGATGGTAATTACCTTATCTATTGCTTGTAAACCTTTGACTCCTCCTAGCTTTTTGGGAAAGGGTACTTTGCGGCTGAGGTGATGTTTTAAAGCAGGATGCAGCAGTTCG
>NZ_JBZNBU010000026.1:0-23876 GCF_058530065.1 Waterburya sp.
AATGTATGGTCGTGCCAGTCATGAACTACTCAAGAAAAGATTTTTGTGTCCTGTCTAGTAAACTAGCGATCGCCTGATTCTTGGATCACCAAAAGCGTGCAAGACCCCAACTTTTGCTGAACTAGGACTTTTGGTTTCATACCAAGTAATAAAGGAACGTAAATCCGACAAATAATTACGAACCGTGACAGGACTAATATCCCTTTGTTCGCGCAGATAAAATTCATAGTCGGCTAATTCCTGACGACCTGATGAGGATAAAGATGGAGTAGCATCAGGTTTCATGGCAATAGAATGGTTTTTCCAAATGGCTGTTCTTTGGTAAAGATGGACTGATTACTGATAATGACCCCTTAGAACAGGAAAAACGGCTTAAGTATTTGGATTTGGTTGCCAATTCGATTATTTTGCAGAACGCTTTTGATATTTCTTCGATTATTCGTTCTTTGAGTGCTGAGGGATATGTAATCAAGTCCAGAACTTTAGCTACGCTGAGTCCTTATACCAATTCTCTAAATTATCGCTACAAATAGATAGCTGATTTCTCCTAGTCCCCTAGTCCCCTAGTCCCCCAGCCTTAAAGTTATCTGTAGTCGCATTAAAGAGAAATGGTATTATCTGACGGGACATCTCAAGCGTTACGGAGATTACATTGTCGATTTTGATAATCTGCCTCAACCGTTGGAAACGGCGATGGTGATTCCTATCGAGCCTGAAACTCAGTAATGGCAAAGGTTAGAGGGAGATGTGGCACGATTTTACACGTATCTCGGCTCAACGCCAAGTAGAGCAAATATCTGTATAAAATCATCATTAACTTGATGCTTTTAATTTAATTTCTTTGCGTCTTTGCGCCTCTGCGAGAGATTATTTCATCTTAATTCCTAACACTTGAGTATGCGCGCCTCTAGCTTGGGTTACCCCGATAGTTCTTTCTGAAGCTTCAATCATCGGACGACGCAGACTTACGACAATAAACTGTGCTAACTCTGCTTGTTTTTTCACCATGCGAGATAACTTCTCGACATTTGCACCATCGAGGAACATATCTACTTCGTCGAAGGCGTAGAAGGGGGAAGGGCGATATTTTTGTAGGGAGAAGATAAAGCCTAATGCAGTGAGTGATTTTTCACCCCCAGACATGGAACTTAGTTTTTGGACTGGTTTGCCTTTGGGGTGGGCGATGAGGTTTAAACCGCCGTTAAAGGGATCGTCTTCGTCTTCTAATTGCAGATGTCCGTCACCGTCGGAGAGTTCGGCATAGATTTTTTGGAAGTTTTCGTTTACCGCATCAAAGGATTCTTTAAAAGCACGCAAACGTAAAGTAGTAAATTTCTCGACGCGCAATAATAGTTCGGTTCTTTCTGCTTCGATGGTATCTAATTTATGGGAAAGTTCTTGCAGTCTGGCTTCGGTTTTTTCGTATTCTTCTAATGCCAACATATTAACGGGTTCCATTGCTTCTAGGCGTTTTTCTCCATTACGAATTTGCTTTTGTAGTTGTTCTACTTGTTCTTGAAGAGTGGCAAAAGTAATTGACTCTCCCGCTTCTAATTCGTCATCATTTACTAGTTGAGGAATTTCGGGTATTAGATCGGGTAGTTCTGCTTCTCGTTCAGTTATTTGTTGAGATAAGGATTCTAGAGTAACTTGTCTTTCTTGTTGGTTACTATTAAGTTTTTCTAATTTCCAAGATTGTTTTTGATGGCGATCGCGCAACTGTTTTAGTTCTGCTTCCAGGCGATCGCGTTCTTGCTTAGTTTCTCCTAGTTTTGCGGTTAGTTGTTCTAGCTGTGCTTCTGTATCGACTATTTTTTGAGATATTTCTGTTAGTTGATTGTCGATTGTTGATTGTTGGTTGTTGATTGTTGATTGGTCGTTATTTAGTCTGATTATATTTTCTTGAGACTCAGTAATTTTTTCCGTTAATCGTTGATGGCGGTTGGTAATATCTAATAAAAAAGTTTCAGTATTCCTGAGATTTAGTTCTTTAATCTGTAGTTGTTCTTCGCGATCTTTAATAACTGCTTGTACTTGTTGCCATTCGCTTTGAGAGTGAGATTCTTCTAATACTTTTAATTGTCCTTGTAAATCTTGTAATTGACTTTCTTGTAAAGGAATTGACTGCTCTAGTTCGTTTAAGCGAGATTGAATGGTGTCTCTTTCCTGACGGTTGCGGTGTAACTGACCGATCAATTGCTCTCGTTGGGCGGTGAGACGTTTAATGTCTTTTTCCAATTGCTCGGCGCGAATTTTATTATCTCTTCCCAACTGTCTGGCTTCGGTTAACTCTTCCGCGAGGTCTTGTATTTGTGCCTTTTGATTTGCTATTCTTTCATCATAAGTAGTTAGTATGCGGGATATCTCTGCCAAACGGGCTTGTAGCACATTTACCTGACTCGACTCGCGGTTAGCAACCCCTCCGAAATGCAAACTCGAACGACTAGATTTACTTCCTCCAGTCATCGCCCCACTAACTTCTAAAATATCCCCTTCCAAAGTAACGATGCGATGTTTGCCTAATTGCGATCGCGCATTTCCTAGAGTGTCGTAAACCACAGTATTGCCGAAAACATAAGCAAAGATCTTGTCATAGCGGGAGTCGCAGGTAACCAAATTAACCGCCATATCAATAAAACCCCTACCAAAACGCATGGTGGCAGCATTAGCAATTTTGGGTACTTGAATCTTATTTAAAGGTAAAAAAGTAGCCCTTCCGCCTCTTTCTTGTTTTAATAATTCAATACCCCGCGCTGCTACCAAGTCATCTTCTACCACTATAAAACCCAATCTTCCTCCCGCAGCGGTTTCTAATGCCAAACGATAACGCTGTTCCACTTCTCCCAACTGCACTACTAACCCTTCTACTCCCGACAGGTTAGAGTTAAGGATAATTTTGCTGGCGTATGTACCCTGTACTTCTTGTTGCGCTTGGGTTTTAGCTTCCAGCTTATCTAATTCTCGTTGCTTGTCTCGTTGTTCTTTTAATAGTCGTTGTTTGGTTTCTTCCTGCAAATTGCGATCGCTTTCTGCTTCTGCGAGTTGTTGGGCGATATCTTGGACATGAGCTTGTTCTCTGGTTACTGTATCGGCTATGGAATTATATTCTGTTTGTTTTGCGGTTAATTCTGCTTCTACTGCTGATAAAGACTCGCTTTGTTCTCGAACGTTATTATCTAACTGACTGTGCTTCTCTCTAATCCTGGCTTCTTCCGTACGTTGGGGGTTTAAAGTTTCCTGAATAGCATTTACCTGACGAGTTAAATTAGCTTGTTCTTGTACCCAAGCTTCCGAAGCTTCGGCGATCGCATTAGCATTTTCTTTACTACTATTAAGGGTATCCTTAGCGGTATTTACTTCTTGAGTCAGTTGGGGAATAGCTTCATTTTCTAGTTGTGTCTTCTCGATACCCAACCGTTCGATTTCCTGTTGGTATTGTTCCAGGTTTTGTTGCGTCTGCACTAAAGCCAGTTGCTTTTCTTGACTGGTATTCGTTAACTCTTCCTGCTTCTGCTGTAATTGATGTTGCTTGGCTTTTTGGGTAGCCAAGTCGGAAGCTACAGATAGTTGTTCGTCTTCTCCTAAAGCCTTTACTCTAGCATTAAGACTATCTAAGTTCTCGCTATGTTCTTTTACTTCCCCGTCTAACTTAGCAATACTTTCCGTTAAACTTACCTTCTCTGTTTCCCCTGCGTTATACTTCTCCTCTAACTCCTCCTGTTGTTGGGTCAAAGATCGCCATACCAATACCTTCTCTTGGATCTTCTTTTCCTGTACCTTTTCCTTTAACTTGCGATACTTCTCTGCCTTAACTCGATCCGCAGCCAAGCGATCGCGATTGGCAATCAATTCTTGAGCGATAATCTGACATTTTTCTTCCCTTTCCTGCACCTTATCCAGCGTCTTGCGAGTTTGCTGAATCTTGCGGTCAAATGCTGCTACTCCCGCCAATTCATCAATAATTTCTCGCCTCTCCCGCGAATTCATGGTGATAATGCTGGTAACGTCACCCTGCAACACCACGTTATAACCTTCAGGATAAATTCTTAACTTCTGTAACTGTTCGTGTACTTCTGTTGCTGTCGAAACTTGCCCGTTGATATAAAAAGTAGAAGTATAATTACCCTTCTTTGCCACCCTCAACCGCCGAGTGACTTTCCACTCCAAACTATCCCCATTAGCGATCGCAATTATCTTCTTATCTTCCTCATCAACCTTAGTAGTTTCTGTCTCTGTTTCTGCATCTACATCTACTTCTACTGACTCTTCTTCCCTAACCAATAAAGCAGTACCACCGCCGTTATTATCCCCTGCTATCTCTTGAACTTTCTCAGCACTAGTAACCCTCGCTAACTCCTGAAGATCGCTAACAGTTGTCACCACATCCGACAAATCCCCTAGATCCGTCAAATCAAAAGTAACCGAAACAATTGTCTCCGCAGCTTTCCCATTACCAATATGCTTATTATTCACCAAATCGGGTAAACGATCGGCACGCATCCCCTTAGAACTAGCCAAACCCAGACAAAACAGCAGCGCGTCTAAGATATTCGACTTCCCTGAACCATTTGGTCCTGAAATCACCGTAAAACCAGGCAAAATCGGCACTTTCGTAGTACCGCCAAAAGACTTGAAATGAGAAAGTTCAACGCGCTTGATATGAACCATTAACTATGAGGACTCGCTAGGCTAGGTAGTATTGGTATACTAATTGACAGGTAGGTTACAGGGAACACTAATGGTTTTAACTACTATCGCCCAAGATAAACAGTAAATCTAAACATTTTTAACAGTCGGTAATATTTCTTTAATTTGTAAAAGAAGATTGAAAGCATAAACAAAGTAAACTCTTAAACTATGTGCGATCGCATTTTTGTGAAAAGACGTTTGTTTTTGCTGCAATTAACCAAAGATATTCTTAATACTAATAACCTCAATAGTGATAGGCGTGATATACTAACAGGCTGAATTAAAGATATCTTTACCTCAATGATCGAACTTTCTACTGAAGCATACTATACGACTGATTTTGGTGCTGCTTATTTGGGGAATTCTCAAGAATTGATGAAACATATACCAGATGAAAGTATCGATCTAATTTGTACTTCTCCTCCCTTTGCTTTGGTTAGAAAAAAAGAATATGGCAATGTTGACGCTACAGAATACATAGAATGGTTTGAACCATTTGCTAGGGAATTTCAGAGAATCTTAAAGCCTAAAGGTTCTTTGGCAATTGATATTGGTGGCAGTTGGGTTAAAGGATATCCTGTTAGATCGCTATATCATTTTGAATTAGTAGTGAATTTATGCCGTTCGCAAAATAAAGGTGGGTTGGGATTCCATTTAGCACAGGAAATTTATTGGTATAATCCCGCAAAACTTCCTACTCCTGCTGAATGGGTAACGGTGCGTAGAGAAAGAGTTAAGGATGCAGTTAATACAATTTGGTGGTTATCAAAAGATCCTCATCCATTAGCAAATAATAGAAAAGTTTTAAAGCCATATAGTAAGGCAATGAAAAATCTACTTAAAAATGGATATAAAGCAAAAAATAGACCATCTGGACATAATATTTCTAAAAAGTTTAAAAAGGATAGAGGTGGAGCAATTCCACCTAATATTATTCAAACAACAGACAATGAAATAGGAGAACCTGTACCAGTTAATGTTATTTCTGCATCAAACACATCATCTAACGATTATTATCAAAAAAGATGTAAAGAACTAGGAATTAAAAGACACCCTGCTAGATTTCCTCAAGCTTTACCAGAATTTTTTATTAATCTTTGTACTGAACCTGGCGATATAGTATTAGATCCGTTTGCAGGATCTAACATGACAGGAAGGGTAGCAGAAACTAAAGCTAGAAAATGGCTTGCTTTTGAAATAGAGGAAAAGTATTTAAAAGGTTCTAAATTTAGATTTGAAGATAATGCTCCTTCTGTTGTAGAAGCAACTGATATAGAAAAAATAAAATTAGATGAAAAACAGCAAGATAATATTCAAATATCGTTATTTGATAGCTGAGTCTGAAAATCATATAGTTTTTGTTTTGCTTAAAAATTGCTGTTTGTTGAGTAATTTATGAATCAAATTAATTCTAAAAATTTAAAATTTACTTATGGTCATCAATTTGAACCTGAAAAATTTTCTCTAAGAGAAATTATTCTGCTTTGTCAAGAGCTACAGCCAGAGAGAGACAAATTAGAAGAGCAAATTTTACAAAAATATTTTTCTAGACATTCTCAAGGTAATACCAGCCGAAAAGACTCATCTTCCAACAAAAGTAAGTTAGCAATGAATTGCTTTTTATCTTTGAGAGCTTACAAAATTATTGAAGATGCAGATGGTAAAAGACAATATAGACTTAGTGAATTTGGCAAACAAATTTTACAAGCTACAAATGATAACGAAAACATTGAAAATATTTTTGCTCGTCATATCCTCGTCAAGTTAACAGGAATGTCTTTATTAAAAGCAATAGAAGCAATAAATACCAGAGGAGAAACTCCTAACTTAGAGCTAATAGCTTATGAATTGCAAGAAATGGGGTTCTCAATATCTCCCAATGCCATTTATACAAGTACAATGCGTAAATGGTTGAAACTTGGGAAAGTTTTAGATGGTGAATATGATATTAACTGGGAGGTAGTATACGATCTTCTAGGAGCAAACAAAGACTACATTGACGAGCTTTATACTTTAACATCGCCTCAAAAATATTTTTTGCTTTCTCTAATTCAACTTGATGTTCGAGATTTTACACCTTGGAACAAAATAGCCAAATATACTAAAAGCCGTTACCAAATACGCTTACCCACTAAAACATTTGTCAAAGATATTATCGAACCCTTAGTCAATCTAGGATTGATTGAAACTCAAAAAACGACTACTGGTAGAGGTGCAAAACCAAATTTAGTTTGTTTGACAGAAAAATCTGTTAATGAGTTAGTTGGAGAATTAATTAGCACCATAGCTAATTTAACAGATTTGTCTAATATCGAACTGAACAGAAGCTTTGAAGATGTTATTCAAGATTTGGAACACACTGATAAGCATATCAAGGGCAAAGCTTTAGAACTTTTGGCAATATGGATGATCCGTTTAACTGGATTAAGATTTACAAAGTGGAGGTTACGCAGCTATCAATCAACTGGAAGTGGAGAAGTAGATGTTTTGGCTGCTTCAGATAGATTTGTCTACAGTAGATGGCAAATTCAATGTAAAAACACCAAAAAAGTTGATGTAGATGTTTTAGCTAAAGAAATAGGTATTACTTTTGTTACTGGTGCTGATATTGTCATGGTAGTGACAACTGGAAAATTTACTAGAGATGCTTTGAAGTATGCTTCTCGTATGATGGAGGTTTCAAGATACTATAGTCGTTCTAATTAATTTCCGTACTATCTCAGTAATTTGTTCGGGGGATTAGGGATTAGGGGTTAGGGATTAGGGAGCAATAATTAGTACATATTTTCGTATGGTTCTTATTAGGAATGACTATATATGATTCTTTTGCAACAAGAAGATATTGAAGCAATAAAAGAAGACAAAACTAACATTATAAAAATCTTAGATAAACAAGCTAGAAGGCTATTCGCAAAAAAAGAATTAGAAATGAGAGACGAAGAGATAGACAAAAATGAATTGGAAGAAGAAATGCTGTCAGAGTTTAATTTTTATCAAGAAGAAGAGTGAGATAGAAAAAACAGTAATGCGATCGCAACAGCCACACCATAGGCATCGCATCATCAAAATATAAAATGCAGTGAATAAGAATAAAATTAAATAGTGTAGCAACTACAATCAATAAAAAATATAGCGATCGATGAACGAGCTCAAAGCCAGAATAATCAGGCAATTAGATAATCTGCCAGACAATACACTTAAGCAGGTATCGGATTTTGTTGAGTTTTTATCTTGGCGTACCACCCATAAAGGAAATATCAATTTTAACTTACAAGATGAAAATTTAGATGAAGGATGGCTAGAAAGAGATTTATCCAATCTAGGTGAATACGAAGCTTATGAATGGCAACCTGGAGAACTCGAACAAGGATCTGCTGTGGAAATAGATTCAGAACAAGAAACAATAATAACTGAAAGATGACAACTCGCCCTTCTTCTCAAAACAATTAAACTCTCTGCGTCTTTGCCCAGAACACGAAGCTGGGTAAACGCCTCTGCGAGAGAAAAAACAGTAATACGATCGCCTTTCACAAAGAATCAAATATATCATCAAAACCCAACTGTAATAAGATAGCCTTTTTTATCTCAGACCAATAACTATCTTCAATTACGCCTAACTTATTATTAATTCGTTTAATAGAAACAGAACGAATGTGAGACAGATCCAATCCCCTTTCCCGATCCAAACCATTCTGCATCGAAGGAGAAACATTGACCACAAAAGGATAACCTTTAGGTTTTAAAAAAGGAGCAACAATAGTTTTTCGAGAATGACGATTACCTAAGTCATTCTGCAAAATTAGACAAGGACGAGTTTTGGCTATTTCATCGCCAACAGTAGGATCTAAGTTAACCCTAACAATATCGCCTCTTTTAATTCTCATCATCAATTTCGTCGCCTACTGCACTATCCCATAGTTCAATTTCAGCTAACTCTTCATCATCTTGGCTTTGTTCTATATATGCTGCTTCTAGTTCTTTTAAAGCCTGTTGTTGCTGCAAATTCTTAAGAACTTGATTGATAAGCTGACTTCTATTGTTAGTTTGAGAGTCAATAAATTCTATAACTTCTTCATCTAGAGTAATACTTATTTTTCGTGCCATAATTAAATACTACTTTATTGTCATACTTTAAAATAGCACAATTATTTCGCTCGCAATAGCCTGTAATTGCGATCGCCTGTCTCCTCAAAACAAATAAACCCTTTGCGCCTCTGCGCCTTTGCGAGGGATGAACGAAAAAAGGTGTGGGAGTTCGACGCTTTAAGTAATGAGTAACGAGTAACGAGTAGCAGCGTCCATTGTCGTTACTCGTTACTTTTTACTTGTTACTTCAACAACACGAAAATTAATTTTTGCCAGGGTAAATTTCGCTCACCCCTTTGCGAGACAAAACAACAGTAATGCGATCGGTCAGCTAAGCATAGCCTAATCGCTCTATTTATTTTCTAATTCTACTTAATTCATCGATCTGGATGAAAAAAATTTGTTAATTGATTGATTAACTTTGACTGAGTTCGATAACATTACCATCTGGATCTTGAGTAAAAAGAGCAGCCCTACCAGACGCACTCAATTGAATCGGGTAGCCTCGATTTTGTAGCGTTGTTTTAGCCAATGCCAAATTATCAACTGCTAAAGCCAAATGAGGATTTCTGCCCCACTTTTCTTCATTACATAGCTTATTGGCATAATCCTGACGGACAATTAAATGAATTTGATGATTACCAATTTGATACCAAGTACCTGGAAATTTGGCACTGCGATTACTAGCAAGAGATAAACCTAAAGTACTGCCATAAAAGTCTTCTGCTCTAGCTAAATCCGAGACGAGAATAGCCGTGTGTAGGCAATGAGTTATATTCATGATTACCACTTTATCTTTACTTTTTTGAGAAGATCCTGGCGCGATTTAAAATCTATTTTTAATCTCATTTTATTACACTTAGAATCCTTATGTGGCAAAGCCGAATCTGTAAAAATATTTCTAAACTATGGTGTATCTCCTCAAGCAAAATGCGATCGCGGTTGGACTCCTCTTGACTATGCAAAAAGCGTTGGTTGGGATGATGTTATTACAGTATTAGAAACAGCAATATAATTAGCAAAATAAAAGCGATCTCTTTAATTATATTAATTACTAAATTATGCTTTGTATTGGACATCGGGGTGCAATGGGATACGAGCCTGAAAATACTTTGCTATCGATTCAAAAAGCTTTAGAGTTAGGAGTAGATGGCATTGAGATTGATGTTCGTAATGTAGAAAATCGCTTGGTTGTTATCCACGATCGCGATTTGTCTCGTACTACTAACGGTAATGGCATAATTGAAGATTGCAGTTTTACATACTTGAGATCTCTTGATGCGGGGAAAGGGGAGAAAATTCCGACTTTAGCAGAAGTTTTTGATTTAGTTGACCGTCAAGTTTTAATTAATATCGAACTTAAAGGAAATAATACAGCGAAGTTAGTAGCAGGGTTAATTCAAGACTATATTAAAACTGGCTGGTCGGATACTGATTTTCTTGTTTCTTCTTTTAATCATTCTGAATTAAATTTATTTAAAACCCTTGTTCCTCAAATTAAAATTGGTATCTTAATTTATGGTTTACCCTGGCAATATACAGAAATAGCTAAAAAATTAAATGCGGAAATTATAATTATCAACCTAGATTATGTAGATACTCAATTAGTTAGCCGCGTCCAACAAGAAGATTTACAATTATGGGTGTATACCGTTAATCGCCCCCAAGACATAAATCGTATGAGAAAATTAGGTATTGATGGTATTTTTACCAATTATCCCGATCTCGTTAAGGGTTGAGTATTTATACAATTAAACAACTAACAACTAACAACTAACCAATTAATGAATCGCGATCGCGTCACTCGTTGGCTATTTCCCACGTTCGGTTTTTTCCTGCTAAGTTTTTCTCTTTATATTTTAAACAAAGAATTATCTCGTTATAATCCCCAAGATGTTATTAATAGTCTGGCAAAAATTAGCGATCGCCAACTGGTGAGTGCTTTATTTTTTAGTATTTTAGGTTGTGGCGCGATGAGCAGCTACGATTTAATTGCTTTTAAATTCATCAAGCATCAGTTGGGTTTTAAGCGAATTTTGTTTGCTTGCTTTCTTACCTATGCTGTTAGCAATACTACTGGTTTTACCCTCTTGATTGGTGGTGGAATTCGCTATCGTTTTTATTCCCTTTGGGGAGTACCCGCAAAATCTATTGCCAAAATTATTGCTTTGGGTAATATTACCTTTTGGCTAGGAGTATTAACTTTAACTGGACTTACTTTTTTATTTAAACCCTTACAATTGCCTAATCCTCTAAGTTGGGACTTATTCTTAATTCGTTGTTTGGGAATTGTTACTTTAGCTTTGGTAGGAATCTATTTATTTTTTTGCCGCCAAAGAAAATGTTTGAAAATTAAAAAGAAGAAATTTAATTTCCCCCCTGTAACTATATCCATATCCCAAATTCTACTTTTTTCCCTAGACTGGGCAATAGCCGCTGCAATTTTATACTGTTTGATTCCCAACTATCTCCACAAAACCTATTTTCATGTCTTTAATATTTATTTGTTAGCCATGACCGCATCAATTATGAGTAATATTCCTGGGGGATTGGGGGTATTTGAAACTGTGGTGATTTTTTTATTACCCAAAACCTTATCTACTCCAGATATCTTAAGTTCTCTGTTAGTATATCGAGCAGTGCGCTTTCTGCTTCCCCTCGCGATCGCATTATTTCTCTTTGGCTATTTTGAAATCAAAAGAAAGTTGCGATCGAACAATAAATAATGAAATATATTCTGTTTTATAAACCCTATGGAGTCTTGTGTCAGTTTACAGATAATAGTTCGGGAAATAAACGCCCCGTACTCAAAGACTATATCCCCATCCCAGGAGTATATCCCGTTGGCAGGTTAGATTTAGACAGCGAAGGATTATTATTACTTACAGATAACGGACAACTACAACATCGCCTATCAGATCCCAAATTTGCCCATCCCCGCACCTATTACGTACAGGTAGAAAGAATTCCCGACGAAACCGCCTTAAATAAACTCCGCAACGGCGTAACCATCAAAAACTACCGTACTCGCAAAGCCAAAGTAGAAATCCTGCCTACCGAACCCAATTTTCCCCCTCGCAACCCTCCCATACGCGATCGCAAGAATGTTCCTACCTGTTGGTTATCAATGACCTTAACCGAAGGAAAAAATCGCCAAGTGAGAAGAATGACCGCTGCGGTAGGTTTTCCCACTTTAAGATTAGTTAGAGTTAGTATAGGTAACAATACTCAAAGTATAAAAATAACCGATCTAAATCCAGGTCAATGGCGAGAATTAACAGCCAAAGAAATTAAAACTTTAACTAACTTTAAATAAATCAATATTTGCTCGACTGTTACTTAAACTAAATTAAAATTGCTTAATCAAATTAACAAAAGTAAGCAAAAACTTCATTTATAACTAAATATATAAATATAATTTTACTAAAAATAATGTCTCAATTACAAGAGATGTAAATATACTGAGAAAAGAGACAGCTAAATTCATTTATTATTTGTCTCTGAAAATAACATTTATTCAGCAATACATAATCTATGACAACTACCATTAGAGATCGGGGTAACTATAGCCCTTGGGAGAAATTTTGTCGTTGGATTACTAACACTAACAACCGCATTTATGTCGGTTGGTTTGGTGTTTTGATGATCCCATGTCTTCTATCAGCTACTATCTGTTTCATCATCGCTTTCATCGCAGCCCCCGCAGTTGATATTGACGGCATTCGCGAACCCGTAGCTGGTTCTTTAATCTACGGCAACAACATTATTTCTGGTGCTGTCGTTCCTTCTAGTAATGCCATTGGTTTGCACTTCTATCCCATTTGGGAAGCTGCTTCTCTAGATGAGTGGCTCTACAATGGAGGTCCTTACCAACTAATTATTTTCCACTTCCTCATCGGTATTTTCTGCTGGATGGGTCGTCAATGGGAACTTAGCTTCCGTTTGGGTATGCGCCCTTGGATCTGTGTAGCTTATTCTGCTCCTGTATCTGCGGCAACAGCAGTATTCCTTATCTACCCTCTAGGACAAGGTTCTTTTTCCGATGGTATGCCTTTAGGAATCTCTGGAACATTCAACTTCATGTTGGTATTCCAAGCAGAACACAACATCCTAATGCACCCTTTCCATATGCTCGGCGTAGCTGGCGTATTTGGCGGTGCTTTGTTCTCTGCAATGCACGGTTCTTTGGTAACTTCTTCTCTAGTGCGCGAAACAACTGAAGTTGAGTCTCTTAACTATGGCTACAAATTCGGTCAAGAAGAAGAAACCTACAACATTGTGGCAGCACACGGCTACTTCGGTCGTTTGATCTTCCAATATGCTTCCTTCAACAATTCTCGCTCCTTGCACTTCTTCTTAGGTGCTTGGCCTGTTGTGGGTATTTGGTTTACTGCGATGGGTATCTCCACTATGGCATTTAACCTCAATGGCTTTAACTTCAACCAATCTGTCCTTGATTCACAAGGTCATGTAATCAATACTTGGGCTGACGTATTAAACCGCGCTAACCTTGGTTTTGAAGTAATGCACGAACGCAACGCTCACAACTTCCCTCTAGATTTAGCTAGTGGCGAAGCTACACCCGTAGCAATGACTGCACCCGCTATTAACGGTTAAGACGAGAGACCCCCTAAAGGGTTCAACAGTTCCTTCAACGGGTCACAGACTCCTTCGGATTCGGCACTTTTCTCAAGTCGGGGAACCCGCCCACCGAAAGTGCCTCACCGCAACGGACTGTCTCACCGCGTACCACAAGGGCATAATATCGCCGATATGCGGAGCGGTATCCTTTAGGACAGGCGCAAAGTAAGGCGTTGCTGTTCGCCGCAACTAATGCTCGAGTTGCTACTGGAATTTCAGTCAATTAGCTTATAAATAGATTTTAAGGCTTCGAGCGATCGGAGCTTTTTTTGTTTGAAAGTTTTCACATAAAGCTCGCGATTAACTTGACTCTACAAATGAAGCCGAAGCTAATTCTATGGTTAGATTACAAGATACTAATTTCGGGTACATAATTTATTTTTCAACAAATATTATGACCTTCATGATTCGCGATCGCTATATTGCCGAATAACAAAATTATTAAAATAAAAAAAGTTAAGCCGCAAACAGCTAAAGCATTATGAGTAAATCGACCGATCTCAAAATTGGCGAATTAGCAAAACAAACAGGTCTGACGGTGGGTACTTTGCGCTACTATAGCGACCTCGGAATTTTGCAGCCAGTAGCTAGAGGAAATAACGGCTATCGTTACTATAGTAACAATGCCAGTAAGCAGGTAGAGTTCATTAAGAAAGCTCAAGCAATTGGTCTTACTCTTGAAGAAATAAAAACCATTCTCGATGTAAGAGATCGTGGCGAACAACCCTGTAGTTTGGTGCAAAGCTTACTGGATAAAAAGATCGAGCAACTAGAAGTTCAAATTAGAAAAATGAGCTTATTTAAACAAGAGCTAGAAGAATATCGTACCAGTTGGATAGATCGACCCAATTTCGATCGCGATTCTCAAGAAGTCTGTCCTTTGATTTCTAGCGTGTCATTAGATTCTAGTACCCAATCTTTATAGAATTAAGCAAGAAAGTTCCATTCTTCAGGTGCTTTAACTAAAGAGAGAATTTGTCCTATTTTATTAGACCCCCTGCTACATCGGCAAAACTATTATTATTGGGTTCTCACGACCATTAAGTTCGGTTTGTCACCAAACCCAAATAAAGATTTTTAAAGAAAAACTAAAAAATGATACAGAATTTTACTTGTAGATTTACTCGAAAATTTGATAGCCTATGCTAATAAGCTTTGGGAACGAATCAAGAGCGTGGAAATATCAATTGGTCGCGGAAAACAGGCTCGCAGAGCCTACGGATTTGACGAAATCGCATTATCCCCTGGAGTGCGTACTCTAGACCCCAGTCTGGCAAATACCACCTGGGAATTTGGCGGAATTACCCGCGAAATTCCTATTTTAGCAAGTGCTATGGATGGCGTGGTTGATGTTAGAATGGCGGTTTTACTATCGCAATTGGGTTCAATTGGGGTACTAAATTTAGAAGGGGTTCAAACCCGTTATGATGACCCAGAACCAATTCTGAATAAGATTGCTTCAGTGGGAAAAGATGAGTTTGTGGGCTTAATGCAGCAATTATATGCAGAACCCATCAAACCCGAATTAATTACCAAACGAATTAAAGAAATCAAAAGCCAGGATGCGATCGCAGCGGTAAGTTTGACTCCTGCAGGTGCTAGTAAATATGGCAAAATTGTCGCTGAAGCAGGGGCGGATGTAGTCTTCGTTCAAGCTACGGTAGTATCTACCAACCATCTCAACCCAGAAAATATTGCTCCTCTAGATTTGGCTACTTTCTGTCAAGAGATGCCCATGCCCGTATTTTTGGGTAACTGCGTCACCTATGAAGTGGCAATGCAGTTAATGAAAGCTGGTGCTGCTGGAGTATTAGTCGGTATTGGTCCTGGTGCAGCTTGTACTTCTCGCGGTGTATTGGGAGTTGGCGTGCCTCAAGCAACTGCTACCGCCGATTGTGCTGCTGCTAGAGATGATTATTATGCCGAAACTGGCAGATACGTACCTATTATTTCTGATGGAGGTATTGTTACGGGGGGTGACATTTGTAAGTGTCTGGCTTGTGGTGCTGATGCGGTGATGATCGGTTCGCCTATCGCCCGTGCGGCGGAAGCCCCTGGAGGAGATTTTCACTGGGGAATGGCAACTCCCAGCCCCGTATTACCTCGCGGGACTCGCATTAAAGTAGGAACTACAGGAACTATTCAAGAGATTATGGTAGGACCTGCTAAATTAGACGACGGTACGCACAATTTGCTGGGTGCAATTAAAACTAGCATGGGAACTTTGGGCGCAAAAGACCTCAAAGAGATGCAGCAAGTTGATGTAGTTATCGCCCCTTCTCTATTAACTGAAGGGAAAGTTTACCAAAAAGCTCAACAGCTTGGTATGGGTAAATAGCTTTAGTTTGAAATAAGTCAATCAATTTATCGATGGATAATTGACAATTAACAGTTAATCAAAAAAAGGGATGGTGAGGAATTATTTTCGCCATCCTTTTTAATCTCAGGATAATCCCATCAAAAAGAATAGAGAAAAAGTACGAGAATACAATTTCTTGATGTTGGATAAAGTCGAGCTTATAATTGGTCGAAAAATAAGACAGTTGGCGAAGTCTAGCCAAAGGCATCTTTCTGGGTAAGCAATTAATTCATTACTATATTAAAATCTCAAAATGCCCAAGAAAACCGATCGCAAGATTGTGATAGTTTGATCGGAATTTGATAGTTGGAATTTTTAAGTCGCCCTAAGCTAAAAGTGTTCGAGTTTAGGAGACAAAATTCATGAAATTAGTAATTTTTGGTTCGACAGGAAGCATTGGCAGTCACGTTGTAGAACAAGCCTTAGAACAAGGACACACAGTAACGGCATTTGTCCGTAACCCCAATAAGTTAAACTTTCAACATCCAAATCTCAATATCTTTACAGGGAATGTGATGAATCCCATTTCGGTAGAAGAAGCGGTAATCGGTCATGATGCTGCGATTTGCATTCTCGGATCGGGTAAAAAGCTTTCAGGCAACGTGCGATCGCAAGGTACAAAAAATGTCATTCAAGCATTAGAGAAAGCAGGAATCAAAAGATTTATTTGCCAGTCAACTCTTGGTGCGGGAGATAGCTGGAGCAATCTTAATTTTTACTGGAAATATATTATGTTCGGCTTTCTTCTACGCAAAGTGTTTGCCGACCACCAAATACAAGAAGAATACGTTCGACAAAGCGACCTTGATTGGACAATTATTCGCCCAGCCGCTTTTATTGACGGGACTCGCACGGGCAAATATCGTCATGGTTTCTCCAACAGCGATCGCACCTCAAGCCTAACTATCTCTCGTCCAGACGTGGCTGATTTTATTCTCAAGCAACTTAACGACAATACCTACTTGAGTAAAGCTGCCAGCTTATCTTACTAAAAATATTTTTAACCTTTAGGCTGGGAAGTCCCGCGCTATAAAGCAACGTTCGGTATTACTGCGCTTTTCACATGGGTAGACCCTAATTACTGTCAAGTTGGTTGACTTTTAAGACGGTATCTGTACTTAGGGGTAGACCACATAATTAAACTTTAAAAACTAAGAACTAAGAACTAAAAACTAAAAACTACGAACTAGTAAATTTTCCCAGAGAGCTATTCAACTGAAAACGGCTGTATATTCTCCTCGTTGAGCGCGAGCTTCTACTCCATCTATAACGGCGATCGCCAAGTCGTATTCATCCTCAAAAATTCGACCAGCCAGTTCATGAGTTTTAATTTGATGCCATTCTGTTTTTCGCAATCTCAGTGTCTCACGCTTACTGCCCACTTTTTTACGCCAGTTCTACTTTTCATTCACTGTGTTCATCAGCCAGCCTTTAACCTTTTCTCTGACTTGGGCAAAAAGTCTATTATTCCGCAACATCATTAATCGCCATAGATGCGATCGCTTTTTCTGCTTGCTTTAAATACTTGTCAAATTTATCTACTTCCGCCGAATAAGTGGTGATGTAGGCTTTTTGATTTTTAATCGTCCAATATTCCAAATGTTTGATATTTCTAGCTTTTGCTTGATAAATAATTTTTGTGCCTTGTTTGTTGGCAAAGGTTGTGGTGGTTGGCGGTTGGACAATTGTATTGTAGGTTACTATTTGCTTGGTAGCTTGATTATTGTATTGCTGAAGGGATAATGGTTGAGCTAAATCTTCGATCGCCACTGTTATTTTTTCTTGAAACTCATCATTGTTGTTTTCTAAAGGAGAGAGAAATTTTACGCCTTTTTCTTGAAAAGTATTCCAGTCTTCTTGTACCGCCCAATGTTCGGGATGTTCTATGGTAATTTCGTGTTGGTTGTTGTTGTAGGTTGCATATTTTTCTTTGGGGATAAAACTAAAACCCACAATACCTAAGATGACTGTTCCCATTCCCCAACCCAACCAAGGTAACCAAGGTTTACGGTTATTTTCTGCTAAAAGTTTAGTATCGGGAGGTGCTGGAGGATTAAGTATAACTGGTTTGGTAATAATAGTATCGTTAGCTTTTTGCCAGTCTATTAATACTTCCTCAATCGATTGGTATCGTTGGCGATAATTGCCTTGCACCATCTTATCGATTAATTTTAATAAATTAGGATTGTATTTATAACTATCCGTTGGTAATAAATCTTGCCAGACAGGATTGTCCTTTTCATCTAAAGGTATTTCTCTAGGATCGACTCCCGTTAAAGCATTAATAGCTAACATTCCGATCGCATAAATATCGCTACAAAACTTTGGTCTACCCAATTTTTGCTCGTTGGGCATATAACCATCAGTACCAGCAACGACGCTAACAACTGAATGTCCTTTACTGTCGATATTTTCCGCTCTAATTTTTTCTTTTACCGTACCAAAATCAATTAAGTATATTTTTCGATCGTATTTATTTCTAATTAAATTAGAAGGCTTAATATCACGATGGATACAATTATTTTGATGGACAAAATTTACTACATCTAAAATATCTTTAATAATTGGCAGCATTTCCATTGCTGTCAGTTGTTTTTTCTCGGCAAATTCTGCTTCCAATGTCTGCCCTTCAATCAATTCTTGGACTAAATAAAAACGCTGACTGGCTTCAAAATAGTCAGAGATTTGAGGAATTTGCGAATGTCTGCCCAATTTTTGCAATGTTTCCGATTCTAGATTAAACAACCGCGTACCAACTTCTAAGGCAAAATTATTACCGTAATTAGGAGTAAATTGCTTGACGATATATTGACGATCTATACCCGCCGTAATATCTGTAGCACGATATATTTGTCCCTGTCCCCCTTCGGCTAAAAGTTCGTCAACGCGATATTTGCCTTTTAAGATCGTACCGATAATAATATTATTGTCATTTTCCATTGCAGCTTACTTATCTATAAAATACTTTAGATAAATTCTTTCTTACTAATTCAAAATTGCCATTATTTTAAAATGTTTTTCGATACTAGTCAGAAAACAGCGGTAAATCTTAATTTATGCTGCAATTTAGATAATTTCCCTAGACGCAGGTAGCTAGGTAACATTAATTAGAAGATGACTTTTTAAAACCGTTGTGAAGAAGTAGCTAATAGATTCCAGCGATCTAGAGAAATTTGAGAATTGACCAAATTATTCGTACAAAAGGTATATCTATAAGTCTGCTACCTCTTCACTTGTTTACACTACGGCAGTATTGTTGATAGCCATGTTACCTCGTCTAGATCGAGGTAGTAATGCTCCAGCACTATAGTGGTTATCCCAACCATGCCCACAAGTACATCTGTATGAATCGTTGTATGATTCGGTAAAGGCAGGGCAAGTACAATATTCACAACTACCATACCCAGCTATATGAGACTCTTGGTGAGTATCGGTTTGCCGCTCGACTCCACTGGGATTAAAACCACCGCCATCGTTATGGTGAAGATCGCGATCGAGCAAAATCTGAGCATTAGAGAAACTAGAAAGAGATACACATTTCATTTTTCTTACCTCCTGAGTTAAATAAGTTCTTACTCAAGGTACTGGGAGCATTGAGTTTGTCCGCTACTTAGACAATTCATAAAATTATTGTAATTACCTTCAACTTCATAGGTTTTGTTGATAGTCTCGCGTATCTGATAGTTTGCACTTACCTGTTGGCTGACGAAGTTGACTTCACTTTGATTTACCACTCCAACATAATTGGCGACAAGTTGAATATTTTGAGCTGTTGGAGGTACTTTATAGCCTCTTTGATACCAATATTCAAAGTATTGGACTACTCCCTGTGCAAGCTGTTTTTCTCTTGGGGTAAGTGAATTGTACCATTGCTGATTTCTGCTTTGTAAACCATTATATGCATCGTAAACTGAACCCATTTGAGCAGAAGCAGGTTGATACAGAGAGCATGAAATCGCAAATGTTATTGTTGAAATGCCTATTAGAAACCATTTAGTTTTCATGTTGCCCTCCCATTATTATGGAATAGCTGTTCTTCTTTTATTATATGAATTAACCTCGATTAATTATGCAGATGACAACCAACTTAATACAATAAAAAAGAAACTGTTTGTAAAACAAAGATTAAAAATAAACAAGGAATAGAACTCATTAAAGCCTGAATGAGTTTGGAATAACTATAGTAGTTGATGTTTAGTAGGGTAGACAAAATCGAATAGTTGCTGAATTGATGATTCGGTTTTACACACGCGATCGCAGATAACTCAAATGCTAAACTGTGAGAAAACTTTGGTTCTTACAATATTTAGATGTTCCAACTTCAAGAAACCAATCCTTTAGAGTATCTCAAACAAGTTAGCCCAAACCGCTATGGCAAGGTTGCCGAAACGACGATCGATCGCCCCCATGCTAATCCTACAAATTTAGATCGCAATTCAATCAAAATTTTAAGCTGGAATATTGCCAAAAATAACCACACTCAGCATTGGAGTCGGGATTTTCTAGCTTTAGTCCAACAGCATCAGCCCGATAAAATCTTTTTGCAAGAAGTACGGCTTTGCGCTGTCAAACAACAAATTCCCGAACTAGAGTCAATGGGCTGGAGTTTTGCCCCCAATTTGCTCGATACTCTCGATAATACCTACTCTGGAGTTTTGACAGCCACCAAAAGCGATCGCCTCAATAGCCAAGCCAAAATCACGCAGCATCAAGAACCAATTAGCGATACTCCTAAAGTATCTTTATTTGTCGAACATACTTGGGGCGATCGCACTCTACTAACAATTAATACTCATTTAATTAATTTTGTCGAAACTAGTAAGTTTCAGGCACAGCTAAAGCAAATAGAGACAATTATTTCTCAGCATCAGGGGGCAGTAATTTTTTCGGGAGATTTTAACACTTGGAATAGATCCCGTTGGTCGTTATTGTTAGCCATGACTGCCAAACTGGGTCTAACTCCCGTCAGTTTTCCTTTCACTGAAGCACAAAAGATCAAGCGTTTTTTGCTGTCTCCTCCCCTAGATTACATTTTTTATCGTGGATTCAAACAAAAGTCATCCAGGGCTAAAGTAATAGATACTGTTACCTCCTCAGATCACAATCCTTTGCTAGTAGAATTAGATGTTTAGGTGCTTTTAACCCATACAACCCCATCACTCCTGACTAAATAGCGAACATTAAATAAATGATAAATGAAATAACTCCCGATTATGCTACTAGGAATTAACCTAGTTTCGATCTATAGCATTGCCACCACAATCGTACATGGGGTAGGAATTTTAACCGCTGCCCGTGCGGTAATGGTAGTGCGTTCATCCCGTGGGGCGATCGCTTGGAGTATATCTTTAATTACTTTTCCCTGGTTGGCTATTCCTCTTTACTGGATTTTGGGTAACAACGAGTTTCAAGCATACGCCAAAGCTTTACAAACTGCCTACACTCAAAAACACGAATTGGTACGTAAGGCTTATGGAAAAATCCTCGCTCGCCAAGCTTTGCTATCAAATGAGTTTACTGTGATTGCCAAGCTAGTTGAAGTATTTACTCCCTTACCTTTTACGACTGGCAATCAAATTAAATTGTTAATTAATGGTCGGCAAACTTATCAAGAGATGGTGGGAGCGATCGCTCAAGCTCAAGACTATATTTTGTTGCAGTCATATATTATCCATGACGATAATATTGGTAATCAGTTCAAACAAGCTTTAATCGAACGTGCCAAACAAGGGGTAAGAATCTATTTGCTCTACGATAAAGTAGGTTCGCGCCAACTCTCTCGAAATTATTTAAAATCTCTCCAGCAACAGGGCATAAACGTCTGCGGTTTTGGTAGCACCAGGAGAAAAGGCAACCGCTTTCGGATCAACTTTCGCAACCATCGCAAAATTCTAATTGTTGATGGCAAGGTAGCTTTTATGGGGGGCTTAAATATTGGCGATGAATATTTAGGCAAAGATCCTCGTTTTGGAGAGTGGCGAGATACTCATCTTCAGCTACAGGGGGCAGTAGTTCAATGTTTGCAAAGCGTCTTCTTGGGCGATTGGTACTGGGTGACGCGAGATATTCCCCAAGTTAACTGGCAAGTATCCGACAGCGATCGCAACCATACTGCTCTAATTTTACCTACAGGACCCGCCGACAAGCTAGATAATTGCAATTTATTTTGGCTGGGCTTAATTGCGCGATCGCAAACCCGTCTTTGGATTGCTAGCCCTTATTTTGTTCCCAATACTTCTACTCTAAATGCCCTCAAATTGGCTGCTCTTCGAGGTGTAGACGTGCGGATTATTTTACCCAGTCGTGCCGACCATTTAACTGTTTACTGGTGTTCTTTTTCTTACTATCAAGAGTTAGAAGCAGTTGGCATCAAACTGTATCGTTATCGTTCTGGCTTTATGCACCAGAAGGTTATTTTAGTAGATGATGACTTAGCAGGAGTCGGTACGGTGAACCTCGACAATCGTTCCTTTTTTCTCAATTTTGAAGTTATGACTTTTGCGATCGATGGAGAATTTATTCGGGATGTTGAAAGTATGCTGCAAAAAGATCTGAGCTTATCCTGTTTGGTCGATTTCAATTCTGATCGGCAAAAGCCTTTGTGGTTCAAGCTTGCCGCTAGAGTATCTCGTTTATTAGCACCGATACTTTAGTTGTTAGTTGAGAAGGAATTAAAATATATAGCCGTACAAAGTTACGTTAGGACAGATTGGTTATCTGCTTGAAAGTAGCAAGTAGCAATTTTAAAGAATGCCCTAACCCTCGTACATAATGCTATACATGACAAAGCAACAATACCCAAACTATATTAACCGAGAAATTCCTCTTTTCTAATCGATTTTAATTAGAGTTTTACCATTCGGCTTTGCCCTAGTAAATTAAACTCTCTTTTTACCAAACAAGGAAATATTGTTTTTTTAGTTGAGTACTATTGCTTGTTGATGACGAGACAGATTTTGAATGAAACAGATTGTTTAACCTCCTTGATTTTATTTGAAGTAACCTGTTGTTTCTGCCAGGAGAAGCTTTATTAGCTTCTGTATTTAATATAACGCCTCTTGCTTTAATTAATAGCTGAATAAAATATTTGTTTACTAAAAAATTGATTTTATTAATTGTTATTTTTTTATATTTAGTTTTCAAAGTTCCCAGAACGATTTATAATAATATTGATATTATCTTGCTCAATAGTAATAAGCTAATTATAGTTATTGAAAAATGCTAGGCAGTACTTGAGGAGCTTGCCAAAAGACATAAAGGATAAATGCAAACAAGATTGTATTTGCCAAGGTTAAAAGATATCCAACCCACATCAGCAAACCATCGGCTTCCAGAGTGGCTATAGACAGCAACAAAATTGCGATCGCAGGGGGTGGATTGGTAAAAGGAATCGGCGACATCAATAAAATAGACAACCAAGCAATACAACAGGCATTGATTATTTTGATGTAGCTATTATTGGTCGTTTTTTGCCAGCGCGGGCGAACGATTTTTTCTAGCCAAACTGTAATCTGTCTGAGTTTGATAAATATCTGCTGAGTGAAGCTACGGGAAAATTTAAATTTAGCAATCTTTTTGGGCAGCCAAGGGGATTTCTTCCCCACTGCCATTTGACTTGCCAAACAAAAGCAAGCAATACCCATTACTCCAGACAAACCAGGGGGCATCGGCAACAAAAAGGGCAACACCAACAGTGCTATGATTAAGCTCATTCCGCGATCGCCAGTCGATTGCAAAATTTCGGCGATTTTCATTGGTTCGGTTGCCAATTTTGCTAGTAGAAGCTCGATATCCTGGGAGAATTTGAGAGACATTAGTTGGGCGTTGGTTAATGCGTAATGTTTCAGGTGCAACTATCTACCAAAAATCAGTAATTGTACCACCTAATTTTCTAAATAGCATTTTCTATTCAGCATCTTCACAAATTTTCGCTCATAGGCTACGAACCTAGCATAATCATTTTTAAGAAGTGGGCGGAACTCCCCAACCTCGCGAAGCAGGTTGTGGGATGGATAGCCCCGCCGATAGGCGTTATTGAAACAGTTAATAAGAAATTGATGAAATCTTGATACATTAGTAGTTCTAGCTGTTGTATAATAAG
>NZ_JBZNBU010000027.1:0-12418 GCF_058530065.1 Waterburya sp.
AAAAATGATTCGGATATCACGCCTGTGATAAGCATCCCGTATTGCTGCTACCTTCCGGTCCTGACAAGATTTGGGCGTTATTACCGCATGAGTCCGAATCACTAATTAGAATAACACAATTTACCAACACATTAATAAAATTAAAGAATTTACTCAATCGATTCAACAATCACTCAACGGACTGTAATAACAAACTACTAGCTGCACTTAAGCCTAAAAAATTAGGCAGCCAGGCTGCTACCCAAGGGGGAAGTACTCCAGAAATCCCCATAGATTGACTAATAAAAGAAAGTAAGTAATAAGCAAAAATCAAGCCTATACAAATACCAAAACTGGTTGCTTTGCCAGAATTTTGCGGTTTGATGCCCAATGCAGTGCCGATCAGAGCAAACACCAAACAAGCAAAGGGAATTGCTATTTTTTCTTGAATGCGAACTTGCCATTTACGAATTCTTTGTTCGTCAGCACTATGTTTGATGACTTTTAAAAACGCTTGTGCTTCAAAGATATTCATTTGATTGGTGTCCTTACCTTTTTTAGTAATATCTAAAGCAGTTTGAGGTAAAGCCAATTGCTGGTGTTGAAAGCGCACCACATTATTGTAACCACCATCAACGCCGACTAAATAAATAGTTCCATCATAAAAATCCCAGATATTTTCTAATACATTCCATTTAGCCGATCGCGCTACGACAATTTGACTGACAGACTGTTGAGAACGGTCTAATACAGTCAAGTTTTTCATTTGTTCCCCATCAAATTGTTCGGCATAAAATAGCCTAGATAATACTTCTCTTTTGCCACCGCTGGGAGTTTCAATATCGTGATATTCGTCAAATAAAATATTCTCAGTTTCAAAGTCAGGACGAGTTTTACCTAATGCTTTTTTTAAGGTCACCTCAGCCTGATAGTTGGCGGTAGGAGCGACAAAGTTATTAAAGAAAAAAGTAATACCCACGATCAACAAACTAAAAGCGATCGCGGGTAAAATTAGGCGATAAATATTGACTCCAATACTCCGCAAAGCAATTAATTCGCTATCGCTAGCCAAACGACTATAAGCCATTAAAGTCGCCAGCAAAATTGACATGGGAAAGGCAAAAACAATATATTCGGGCATTCTTAGAATTAAAACCTTAAAAGCTACTCCCCAGTACAATCCTGAATCCGTCACCTTGCGAATTAATTCAAATACCGCCCCAATCGATAAACCCAAAGAAGTAAAAATTCCCATCCCAAACAAAAATGGCAAGAGCAACTCTCTGGTAATGTACAGGTTCATCACCGATAAACCCAAGGTCGCTCGATCTAGTAGTTTAAATTTGCCAATTTTCATTACTTTAATTCGATTGCAGAAAGTTTATCTTGAGCTTTTAGTGGGCAGTGATTTCACATTTTAAACGTACAAAGTTAATTCTTCCCACAGCAACAAAGTGCTATTTTGTCAAATCAAGGTAAAGTTTGCGTAACGTTTCTGTAATAAAAATTTATTTTAAAAAAAATGCTTTTTGCGGTTTTGAAGCGATCGCATTCTCAATAAGGAAATATGACTACCAAAATACAAGGGTTTGATGGATTTAAAATATTTTTGGCACTATAGTCCCTATTGCTAGATCGATTATAGCCTGAAAACCTATTTTTAGCGTTATTTTTTTGCTTAAAATTTATTTTGTTGCGAAAAGTAAACTATATGAATTTTAAAACTAAAATTGACAATAGAAAACTTATACTTATAGCTTTCTGGAAGAATTATTTCTTTCAGTAGATCGAAAAAATCGATTCAATTATTTCTTACTTTTCTCCAAGCGATTTTCACAAATTAACTGTAGTTCTTGTTTATGCTCTTCCGCCCAGTCTGCCAGGGCGCACAATGGCTCGATCAATTTGTTGCCAAACTCAGTTAAACTATACTCCGTCTTAGGCGGGACAACGGGATAAACCGTCCGCTTGACAATGTTGTCTGATTCTAATTTTCTTAAAGTTTGAGTAAGCATTTTTTTGGAGATATCGGGAATCTCTCTTTGTAGCTCGCTATACCTTTTCGTGCCTTGAGTCAAAACATACAAAACTGGCAAAGTCCATTTATCGCCAATGATATTAATAACTTGGCGGAGGGGGCAATCATCATTAAGGAGGGGTTCTTGGGATTTTTTGGAAACCATTAGGTAACTATAGTACTATTCAGTACCTACTTGTAAATAAGAGTCTATTCGGGTCATATTATAGATAAAGATTTAATAATTTATTTATATTCTTATGGCACCCAATAGTATGCACTGGAGAAAGTCTTTAGGTGTATCGTTATTATTTTTGGCATTGACAGCTTGTGGCAAACAACCAGAAGCCCAAGCTCCGCCACCAGCAATGCCAGTGGAAGTAAAAGACTTGAGTAATGCTAAGGTGCGGTCTAGCTCGGAATATGTAGGCAATTTGGAAGCCAAACAAAGGGTAGCCCTCGCCCCCAGAGTAGATGGCAGAATTGTTGAGATTGCCGTTCGGGAAGGAGATACAGTCCAGCAAGGAGATTTAATCGTTGAATTGCAACTCAATCGAGAGCAAGGAGAAGTAGAAGCAGCCCGATCGCAAGTCAATATTCAACGGGCTAATTTGGGTAATGTGGAAGCAGAATTGCGGGCAGCAGAAGCAGAAGTAGCAGCAGCCCAAGCAGCAGTAGAGCAAAGTAGGGCAGACTTAAGAGAACAAGAAGCAGAATTAGAATTAGCGCGCACCAATATCGAAAGAACTAAATTTTTAGTCCAACAAGGAGCGCAATCCCAACAGGATTTAGACGATCGCACCAAAGATTTGAATGCAGCTAAAGCTCAAACCGATGCTCTCAAGGCAGCCCTCAACTCCAGTCAAAAAGCTCTTAATGCCAGCCAAGAAAGAGTTGCCTCTGCTAGATCGGCGATCGCAGGACAAGAGGCAGCTTTAGAAGAGGCTCAAGCGAGAGTCAACATTGCTAGGGAAAATTTGGAGCTAAATCGCATTACTGCGCCAATTAGCGGTGTAGTTGGCAACATTCAACCCAAGGTGGGAGATTTTGTCGATATTGGGGATACCATTACCAGCATTACTCAAGATAATGTTTTAGAACTAAGTATAGGCGTACCTTTAGAACAAGCATCTCAATTAAAACTAGGTTTGCCTGTAGAAATTACCGATCGCCAGGGCAATGCTTTAGCAGAAGGAGACATTAGTTTTATCTCTCCTAGAGCAGATCGCAGCAGTCAAGCAATACTAGTTAAAGCAGCTTTCAACAATAATGGCAGACTCCGAGATGATAGTTTTGCTAGGGCGAGAATTATTTGGTCGGAAGATTCTGGACTATTAATTCCGACCGAAACCGTATCGCGCATTGCTGGAAAAACCTTTGTCTTTGTGGCGGTAGAAAAAGAACAAGAAGATGGCAGTAAAGCGATCGTGGCAGAACAGCGGGGTGTGGAGTTAGGAGCGATTCAAGGACAATCTTACCAAGTTATCTCTGGTCTAGAACCAGGAGATCGATTAATTACTACCAACATTCTCAACCTTGCAGACGGTACTCCTGTTAATACCGAAACTGAATCTGTAACTAGCCTTGAGACTAACTTAGTTGACGAATAACACTATTCCTTTTTTCAAGACTGGGGGACTAGAGGACTAGGAGATTAGGAGAATAATTCCCTCCATCACCCCGTCACCCCATCACCCCATCACCCCGTCATCCCTTAATAATATGAGTATCGCCGATCCTTTTATTAAAAGACCAGTACTAACTACGGTTTGTGCTGCGATTATCGTCCTAGTTGGATCGATAAGCATCCCGATGTTGCCTATATCCCAACTACCCCAAGTAGCACCAATTCAAGTAGAAGTTTCTTCCGCTTATATTGGTGCAGATGCCGAAACCGCAGAGATTAATGTAACCAACATCGTCGAGCGAGAAATTAACGGTGTGGAAAAGATGAGTTACATCTCTTCTAATACTAGTAACGACGGTATCAGTAATATTGTAGTTTCCTTTCCTCCCGATACAGACCGAGATATCGCTCAGGTTAACGTTCAAAATAGAGTAGCATTATCCGAGCCTCAATTACCCGCACCAGTGCAACAAACTGGGGTAACGGTACAAAAGTCTTCTCCCGATCTCTTATTGGGGATTGCTTTTTATGCCGCGAATAATGAATATGACGACTTGTTTTTAAGTAACTACCTCGACCTTTATTTAGTAGACCGAGTTAAAAGAATTGAAGGGGTAGGACGAGCAGTTATTTTTGGGGAACGAAAATACGCCATGCGCTTGTGGCTCGATCCCGATGCCCTGGCAGCCCGTAGTTTAGGGGCGCAAGATGTAGTTAATGCCCTCCAAGAACAAAACATCCAAGTGGGGGCGGGGAGTATCGGCAAACAGCCCACTACAGACAATCAACAGTTTGAATTTACACTCAAGGCTTTGGGTAGGTTACGAAGTGCCGAGGAATTCGAGAATTTAGTTGTTGGCACTGGAGAGAGTGGCAATCTAATTAAGCTCAAAGATATTGGTAGGGCAGAATTAGGTGCGGAAAATTACGATACTTCTGCGGAGTTCAAAGGTAAGCCCGCCGTGGGGATGGGGGTTTTCCAACTTCCTGGCAGTAATGCTTTAGATGTAGGCAGTGCGGTTAAAGAACTTGTGGCAGAGCTTTCTAACGACTTTCCCCCAGGAATGAATTATGAAATTGCTCTGGATACTACGGAATTCGTAGAAGTGTCGATGACAGAGGTGGTTAAAACTCTAGTCCAAGCGATATTATTGGTAGTTTTAATTATTTTTATCTTCTTACAAGACTGGCGCACGACAATCATTCCTGCGATCGCCATTCCCGTATCTTTGATCGGTGCTTTTAGTTTTCTCAATATCTTTGGTTTCCAAATCAATACTCTAACTCTGTTTGCGATGGTACTATCGACGGGGTTAGTAGTAGACGACGGGATTGTGGTAGTAGAAGCAATTGCCACCAAAGTAGAACGAGGCATGAAACCTCGCATTGCGGCGATCGATACGATGAACGAACTTAGTGGGGCAGTAATTGCCACTTCTTTAGTATTGGCGGCAGTATTTATTCCCGTGTCTTTCTTTCCTGGTTCGACGGGGGTAATTTTTAAACAGTTTGCTCTGACGATTGTGTTTGCGATCGCATTATCTACTTTTAACGCTCTTACGTTTTCCCCCACTATGGCGGGTATTTTATTGCGCCCTGCTAAAGAAAGAAGGGGAATTTTAGGCAAGTTTTTTAATCTGTTTAATCGGATCTTCGATTGGGTTACTGCTAGATACACCCAAGCAATTACTTTCCTAACCAGAAAAGTAGTTCGTCCTTTTGTCTTGGCTGGTTTTACTGCTTTAATTTTATTTACCTATTTCCTCTACAACATCGTTCCCACTGGTTTTATTCCCGAAGAAGACCAGGGCTACTTCTTTACTATCGTTCAAGCCCCCGATGGGGTATCCCTCAACTACACCCAAAATGTTGTCAAACAAGTAGGGGATAAAATCGGCGAAGTGGAAGACATCCAAAGTTACTTTACCCTCAGTGGTTTTGGTTTTGAAGGTAACGGCAGCAATCGCGGTTTTGTCTTTGGCAAACTCAAACCTTGGGCGGATCGACCAAACGCCGAACAGTCAATTTATTCCATCTTAGGTCGTCTGAATGGCTCTTTTCAAGGTATCGATAGTGGTAGGGCGTTTGCGGTTAACGCGCCCCCCGTTAGAGGTTTGAGTACCTTTGGCGGTTTTGAATTTCAACTGCAAGATCGTCGCGGTTTGCCGATCTCCGTCTTAGTCGAAAATGCGAATAAAATGATTGGAGCTGCTAATGCTCGACCAGAAATTGGTGCAGCTTTTACTCAATTTGCTGCTAATACTCCCCAAATAGAAGTAGAAGTAAATCGCGATCGCGCTAAAGCATTGGGGGTAGATATCGATGATGTGTTCGATACTTTACAATCCTATTTGGGTTCGCGCTATGTCAACGATTTTGTTCTCGGACAAAGACAATATCGGGTATACGTCCAAGCTGACGGGGATTTCCGTTCTAACCCTCAGGATATCAACAAGCTCTATGTCACTTCTAATAGCGGACAGTTAGTTTCCCTGGGTACTTTAGTTCAATTAAAGGAATTCACTGGTCCTCAAACTATTACCCATTACAATCTATTCCGTGCGATTAAAATCCAAGGATCTCCCGCCCCAGGCTATAGTACAGGACAAGCGATTCAAGCAATGGAAGAAGTGGCAGCAGAAATATTACCCGCTAGTTTGGGTTACGAGTGGACTGGTACGGCTTTAGAAGAGAAATCTGCAGGGGGACAATCAGCACTAATTTTTGGTTTCGGCTTGTTAATGGCATTCTTAGTCTTAGCTGCCCAATATGAAAGCTACGTCGATCCAATTATCATTATGCTCACCGTACCTCTAGCAGTGTTAGGTGCGATCGCAGCAATTTGGTTTAGAGCTAATATCTTACAAGCTGGTAGTATTTGGCCTGTCATCAATAATGACGTTTACGTCCAAGTCGGGTTGGTAATGTTAATCGGTTTGGCAAGTAAGAATGCCATTCTCATCGTCGAATATGCCAACCAACTCAAAGAACAAGGACTCAATAACGTTAAGGCAGCAATTAAGGCAGGACAAGAACGTTTCCGTCCAATTCTCATGACTGCTATTTCCAGTTTAGTCGGTTTCTATCCTTTGGTTGTGGCGACGGGTGCGGGGGCTTCTAGTCGTTGGTCTTTAGGTACGGCAGTATTTGGGGGAATGCTCTTTGCTACGGCTTTAAGTCTATTTATCGTTCCTTCTCTTTATATCACCATTAAAGGTTTAGAGTCCTATATCAAAGGCGAGCGTCAACCCAAAGATTCTGGCAAAGGCGATCGTAGTCAAAATGGCAAGGTTCACCGCGATCTAGAGTTAGAAACGGAAAGTTACATCAAATAATTCACCAGAAATGATATAACGGGGATTAAAAAGTTAATCCCCACTCTGTTTCATTTTACGGAAATTAATTAGAATGATTCCCAATCCCTATGATGTTTTAGAAATATCTCCTACTTCATCTAACAAAGAAATTACTATCGCTTTTACTATGGCGATTAAACGTCGTAAATATTCTGCGAAAGAAATTGCCCAAGCTAGAAAAAGTCTGATGAATCCTCAAACTAGGATTATTGCTGATTATTTACGTCCTATTATTCCTGCTGTCAAACATTTTACCAAAAGCGATTTTGCTTCTTTAGATAGTCCCAGAGAAAATTTAGAGCTATTAGCAGAATTCAATCAATTATCTGAAGAAATAGCTGCTTTAGATTCAATTTCAGACATAGATAAAGAATTAGGAGCAAGTTTATTGATATAGATGCTTAAGAATCATCTATATTTTTTTAGCTTAAAATATCATGAATAAAAATAAAAATTTAACTTTTCAAATAACTCAAGCTCAAAAAGATAAGCTACAGCAAGAATTAGGTGATTTGTTAAAAGAAAAGATGTCTCTCAAGCAGTCTTTAAAACAACAAGCAGAGCATACAGAATCAGTTCGAGAAGAACTTTTTTTAGAGTTATTAGAAGTTTTTGATTCTTTAGATTTTTTTCTCAATTATTTAGCAGAAAACCCCGAACCAAATCCTAAATTCTATCAACGGTTGCCCAAATCTTTAGGCACTATTAAAAATAAGCTTTTGGGAATCCTGGCAAAAAGACAAGTAAAAGCGATCGCATTACCCGACAATAAGCCAGACTATAGTATTTGCCAAGTAGTAGACCGCGAACCAAGAGAAGACCTCGAAGCAGATACCATTGTTAAAATTGCTCGTCAAGGTTTTACTATCGAATCGAAATTACTACGTCCTGTCGAGGTGATTATAGCCGAATCAGAAAATAACAAGGGTAAGTAGGAAAATAGTGGTGTAAATCCTCCCAAACGAAAATTAGACAAGTCAAAGGGCAATGGTAGTATATCAGTTAATTAAAGTAAGGATTGCTTTTGCTTAGTTTTGTTGTGATTAGTTAAAGCGATCGCCTGAAAAGAATAATTTAATCATAAAATAAAAAAGATTATTTCTATAATTTTTCCGTGTTGTCAGAAAAGATCTCCGTGACTGAAGATAAAAGTTGCAACAAGCGATCGCTTCGTCAAAAAATAGCTTTCTATTTTGAAGATACAGAAACTACTTTTGGCTTGTGGCTAAATTTAACGATTCTGAGTTTTATATTATTATCTTCAGCAATTTTTGTCGTTCAAACCTATCCGATTAATCTTACTCTACAAAAAATTTTAGGAGTTATAGATTTAATAATTCTATTAGCTTTTACTTTAGAATATATTTTACGTTTTTGGTCGTCAGAACATCCGCGTAAATTCTTGTTTAGTTTTTTTGGTTTAATTGATTTTCTCGCTATTTTACCTCTATTTTTGGGTTGGATGGATATCCGTTTTCTCAGGATATTTCGTTGGTTTAGAGTGTTAAGAATTGTTAGATTTTGGAAAATTGAAACAAAGTTATTAGGAATTGCTAATGAAGATACTATAGTTTTCGTACGAATCTTTTTAACTTTATTTACTTTAATTTTTGTTTATGCAGGATTAATTTATCAAGTAGAACATCAAGTTAATAGCGATCGCTTAAAAAACTTTTTTGATGCTTTTTACTTTGTAGTCGTGACCATGACGACTGTAGGATATGGAGATGTAACTCCTCTTTCTCAAGCAGGAAGAGTGATGACTTTATTGATGATTTTTACGGGAGTTCTGTTTATTCCTTGGCAGTTGAGCGAATTAATCGGACAAGTAGTTAAAACGGCTAATCTTGTCGAACAAAAATGTACTAACTGTAATTTACAGCGTCACGATCCCGATGCTATTTTTTGCAAACGATGCGGAACAAAATTAGAAAAGAACCAGAAAAACTAAAAATCTTTGCTTTAAGTACCGTTAATAGATAACTCCTAAAACCATCGTAACTATTGTTCCTATAGCTTGTCAATTATCAAACTGAGGTTAAGATATGGCATGAATTCCCATATTTTTGGTTACCAGTGATTAGAGACATCAATAGTTCCCTCAAGTCCATAGAACAAGAGACAGAGCTAGTTTACAGTTATCTTTGGAATTGTGCTAGGCATCAATCTCCTGAAATATTAATTCAAGAATTTAGAAACCTATTTGTTCGGGGCAAAAGTAGCGATCGCCATGTAGTAAAAGCATTGGAAAAAATTATTTTTTCTCCTCTGGTCAAACAACAATTCGATCGCATTTTTAGTCACTGCTTTTATTTGATTTTAGACTGTTGGGTAGGAAATCCCGAATCCTTATCTAAAATTCCAGAACTCTTGGCAATCTTAGAAATTATTAATAATTCTTCTTCTTACGATCGTCGCCGCAAACAACTTTTAGAGTTAATCAAAAATTATCAGCAATCTTCAGCTTTTTTTCAGCTTCAAGTATTAATTAACATTCTCCAACCACCAAAAAATGCTCGCGTTACTCTCCAGGTAATAGCTACAAATGAGATATCTAATAATGAGAAATATAATTCTACTTTAGTTAATAGTTATTTACCTCGCTATACTTATTTCTATGAATATGTTTTACCCCATGATTCCGAATTACAAGAGTTAAATAAGTACCTCAAAATTTTAGCCGAGCAACGCAAAAAAGATTTTGAAATTAAGTTATCGCGACACATTATTTATCGATTTCGCTTAAAGGAAGTAGCTCGCTTAAAATTATTATCTAGAGGTAAAGAAAAAGTTATTACTAAAGTAGATAATCCTTCCTTACTCTCAGAAAAATCTTTTCGAGTAGCTTTAAAACAATATATTGGTAAAACTCATGGCGACAAAACTTTAATTGAGAGAACTAGGCATTTTGTCGCAAACAATAAATTACGTAACTCCTATGGAGTATTCAAACAAGATTTATTTCGCTTTATCGCTCAAGATATTAAACCAAGAAATAGTAATTATCAATTTACTAAAAGATTAAAAATTAAATTAGCAAATATTTTTCCTGATTCTGATTATAAGCCATTAAATAATAGTTCCATTTTACAAACTTGTCGTCAACTATTTAGTTTTTTAATTATCGATCCTGATTTATCAACAAAACCTCAAGTTTTTCCAGAGCTAATTGCCAATTTAGGTACGGCACAGGTAGCTAAAATTTTGGTTAAATTAATTTTGATTTGTCCCGAATCAAAACCAGATCTAGAGAAAAAAATATATCTAATTATTAATTACTATCAATTTAGTACAATTGAAGATGCACCCTGGACAATCAAAATTCTAGAGCATTTCTTAATTGCTTTTAGTATTTATCTAGGCAAGATTGACGTTTCGATCGCCAAATCTGCTCGTAAGTGACAGCCCCAAAAAATTCCATGCTTTACAGATATCAATCTAAGGCTTTGCCCTTCACTGTAGAAGGCAAAGCCCTAGATCCTACTCTCCTGCTTTAGCCATAATTTCTTGCAAGACGGGAGAAAGATTTTCGTTTAGTTTGCCAGCCCGAATAAATTCGGCGTAGGTATCCGCTTCAATATCTAATAACTGTTCTTGAAGTTGTTCCATAGTGAGCGAGCGCAAATTTTCATGTTCTCGCTGCATGGTGTCGATTTTATCTTCAATACTTTTGAGTTGTCCTTTGACTAATCCTTGTTGGTAGCGATAGTATTCGGGATCGATCTCGGAAGCCAATTCATTATTATCGAGATACTTAACAACCCTCCCTAAAGCCACTTTACGGGCGAGTAATTCGGAATATTCTTGTTTTAAGGGTTGATCGCCAATGAGATTTAAAGTTTGCAACAACCATTTAGTAGATAATCCCTGCACCAAGAGAGTAAATAAAACCACGCCAAAAACCGTATCGATAATTTCTTGTCTGCCAGTTAAAATAACAGGTACGCTCAAGGCAACAGCAATAGATACCGAACCCCTCAAACCGCCCCACCAGAGTACTGTTTGCTCGCGCCAGTTGGTTTTAACATCACTCAATAGATTGCTAAGATTGCCCAAACCAAAAATAACAATTGCTCTAGTAACTAACACTGATGCGATCGCAACTACAATTAGATCTAAGTTTTTTTGTAAGCTGGCAAAATTTATTTGGTCGCCAATCAACAAAAAGACAATGGAATTGATAAAAAATGCCAGAAAATCCCAAAATTCGGAAACTAACAATCTGGTACGGGGATTCATACCAATTCTAGAGCCAAAGTTACCCAAAATAATCCCCACAGTAACTACTCCAATTACTCCAGATCCGCCCAATTCTTCGGTAATTAGATAAGTACCGTAGGCGGAGATCAGAGTTAAAGATTGTTCTACTAAGGGCAGATCGAATCTTTGAGTGAGATAGGAAATACCAAAACCGATCAGGCTACCAATACCCAAACCAATACCAACAAAGGTAAGAAACTTGATTACAATCGTCGAAACTCCAAAGCCTCCATCTCCCAAGGGAATATTCACCAATAGAAGAAATGCAACTACAGCGACTCCATCATTAAACAAACTTTCCCCTTCCATGAGGATAGTCAGACGCTTGCTAGCCCCCAATTCCCTAAATAATGCTACTACAGAGACAGGATCGGTAGCAGATAGACTCGCACCTACTAGTAAAGCAGTAGCTAAAGATAAATCGGTAAATTGACTTAGAGGAAACGCTACTCCCACTACAGAAATAACCACTCCGACGATTGCAAATAAGCTTACTGGAATAAGGCTATCCTTAAGACTGCGCCAGCGTATATTCCAGGCTGCTTCAAACAGTAAAGGTGGCAAGAAAATCTCTAAAATCAATTCTGGAGATAAGTTAACCAGTCTGATATCAACAAAAGCCAATCCTAACCCCACAATTACCAAGAGTAGAGTATAGGGAATTTGCCGAAACCAGCTAAAAATTCGCGAAATTGTCGCCACACTTAAAGAGACAGACAAGACAATTAAAAATTGTTCTAGGTTTCCCTTAATTGAAACCTCTGCTAGACTCGGTTCTACAATAAAAAAAATTGTTTCCATATAGTTAATCAAATTCAGCCTTAAGCTCACTCCAATATACTTTACTCAGATTTGGTCATTAGTCATTAGTCATTGGTATTTAACGGAAAATCACTCTTACTTTTTAATTCTTTACTACGGGAATCGGGGTTAAGCTAGATAGATTTTTGCTAAAAACGGTATTATCTGTAGCAAACATTGCAACAATCTACTATAAGATGGCAAAACTAACATTACAAAACTTACAAAAAAAATATCGTTCTGATGTCATTCCTGTTAAAGATATTTCTCTAGAAATCAATGATGGTGAATTTTTGACTCTATTAGGTCCTTCTGGATGCGGTAAATCTACCCTATTACGCTTAATTGCAGGTTTAGAGTCTCCTACCAAAGGACAGG
>NZ_JBZNBU010000028.1:0-12892 GCF_058530065.1 Waterburya sp.
CACCCTGGCAGAAGATACCAAAGCTTTGTTGGGAGTAAAGATTTTAGATCGGGCGATCGAGCATTTAAAAAAAGCCAAAAGAAGTCTTCAGGAAGAATTACAAGAATTAGGAGATGCTCGTACTAAAGAGTTATTAAAACAACAAATTCAACTAGAAAAGGAACGAGAAGATTTACTTGCCAATCACCAAACAAACATCGAACGAGTCAAAACATTAGAACGACAAAAAAATAAATTAGCCCAAGATTTATTAGCTGTAAGTGGTGCAGACAAAATTCAACAACTTAAAACTAAATTAGTAGATAGTCAAACAAAACTTAAAAAAGATTTATTACAAAGCAAGCTAGAACTAAAAAAAATCTTATCCCAATCCAGCCATAATGTTTTTCTCACAAATTCCCAAGAAAACTTTACAGCAATTCTCCAAAAGTTGCGCGATCGCGGTCAATTATCTAGCGGAGTCAAACAAGAATTTATTCAACAATTATTAGAACAACAAAGTTGCCTTTGTGGTACAAATTTAATTCCCGATAGCGAAGCCTATAATAATGTCAAATCCTGGCTGACTAAAGTAGAACTGAAAAATATTGAATCAGCAGCAATTCGCCTAGAAAACAGGGTGGCAGAAATTCCATCTCAAACTCAAACCTTTTGGCAAGAACTAGACCGACAGCAAGCAAAAATCAACCATCATTATTTAGAACTAAACCGTTTAGAACGAGAAATAGAAAAAGTCAACCAACAACTAAAAAATTATCCCAATCGAAACATCCAAGAAATACAACAAAAAATTGAAACTATAGAAAACAATCTTAAAACCTTAATCTTAGAACGAGGAATTAATCAACAACAACAAAACGATTTAGTAGAAAAGTTAAATAAACTACTCAAACAAATAGAACGACATAAACTAACAGAAGACAAACAAAAAATTGCTCGTCAGCGTATCGATTTAACAGAGGAATCTATTACTAGACTGAATACAGTTAGAACTCGTTTAGAAAAACAATTTCGCTTGGCGTTAGAGCAAAAAGTTCGAGAAATCTTTAGTTTTATCTCTTTTACTCCCTATATCCCCAAGCTCAGTCGCGATTACGAATTAACCTTAGTGCAGAATCTGGGAGGGGTTGAAGTACCAGTAGCAGCATCTACAGGTGAAAATCAGATATTAAGCCTATCTTTTATTGGCGGAATTATCGATCGCGTACGACAATGGAGTCAGCGAAATACTTTAGTAGGATATGACAGCAGTACTTTTCCGATTGTAATGGATTCTCCTTTTGGCAGTTTAGACCAAATTTATCGCCGCCAAGTAGCTCAAGCAATTCCCGAACTGGCAAATCAATTAATTATTTTTGTCACTAAAACTCAATGGCGAGGAGAAGTACGGACAGAAATAGAATCTCGAATAGATTATGAATATGTGTTAACTTATTATTCCCCAAAAACAGATTGTCAACTAGATTGGCTAGATTTGAAACAGCAAAATTATCCTTTAGTTAAACACAGTTTAAATAATTTTGAATATACTAAAATTGTTGCTGTTAAGCGTTAATACTAATTATGTTCTGTGACAATAAAACAATCGATAATTCGCGAATTAGATCGACCCAGCCTTGTATCATTAAACGATAGCAGAATACTAGGAGAAAATATCAATGCTTTTCTTAGATAGCACTGAAGTAAAACATTGTAAATTAAGAGATAATCAAAAACCAATCTCTGGCATTATCTATCATGGTAAAATTTTCACCAGAGCTAAAGCATTTGCTAAAGAAGAATTAGAAATAGCCATCAAAGAATGTCGCGAAGATTTTTTAGACCATGAAGAACGTTCCCAAATTGCTACCTTACTAGTCAAAGATAAAAGTAGTGTTGGTATTTGGATGGAGAATAAAAAATATAGAAAAGAAGATATTTTAAAGCTGACTCAAGAATCTTCATCTCCTACAGAAAATATTAACCAATCTAAATCAGATAATAATCGTATTAATATTAAAGAACTAGCCAATCAAATGCGTTCTAGTAAAGACTTGGCAATCAAAACTCGCCGTTATAAACTTAAGTTATATCAGCGTTGTTTTTTGGGTAATGAAGCAGTAGATTGGCTAGCTAACCATGTTAAAATATCTCGTTCTGAAGCAATTAAACTAGGTCAAAAAATGTTAGACAAAGGCATTTTTCATCATGTTTCCGACGACCATCCTTTTAAAGATGAAAGTCTTTTTTATCGCTTCAAAAGCATCAAGTAATTTTAGTGGGATTTAAGCAAGAAAATCAATTCGATCTTGAAAATCATATTCGGGAAAAACACGGGTCAGACTAGCATTGGAAATATCTAAATGGTGTCGTAAAATTGTAGAAATAGGCGCTCTAAAATCTGTAGTGACGGGTAAATCTCTTTGTTGATGTAGCACCGATTTTTTCAATCCTAGCCATTCACCATAAATCCTTCCTCCACGTATCGAACCTCCTAAAAGCCACATCACATTCCCATGTCCGTGATCTGTCCCGCCATTACCATTTTCTCTAACAGTACGTCCAAATTCTGACATGACTAAAATCGTAGTATCGGCGAAAATTGGTTCTAACCCTTTGACTAAAGTTGTCAAACCTTTAGCTAAGTCGGGCAGCAACCGATTGTGCGTCGCTTTTTGATTGGTATGACTGTCCCATCCACCTATATCCATAAACGCTAGTTGAGTTCTAGTACTACCTACCATCAGTTGCGCCACTTCTGCTGCATCATCTACAAAAGCACTAACATTTTTAGCACCATTAGAAGCTGAGATCATTTCTCGCTTTAGTTCCGCCAGAACTACTTCTCTGGTTTTAATTCCTGCTTGATAAGCTTCACTCAGTTCGTCCGTACCCCCATATAAATTATGAAAAGCTTGATTGGTATGAGGATTATCAGTAGAAATTGGTCGAGTCGAACTTTTTCCTGGTTTTAAGTTGGCTATTCTCATTTTGCCTTTGAGAATCAGAGGTGTAGTAACCCCAATATTGAGAGCTTGAGTCACCTTTTCTTGGGGTAATTCCCCTAAAAGACGATTCATCCAGCCATCTTCAGTAGTTTTTACTCCAGGAGTACCGCTTTCTAGATAGTCTTGAGCTTGAAAATGCGATCGCTCTGTAACTGTCGATCCACTAGCATGAATAAAAGCCAGTTCTTTTTGTTTCCATAATGGGAGTAAATCTTGCAGTTTGGGGTGTAAGCCAAAAAAGCCATCTAAGTCGATCGCACCATCTTTTTCTTGAGGATAGGGCAAAGCAATAGTAGGTCTAGCTTGGTAATATTCTGCTTCTTGATGGGGAACAATTATATTCAAGCCATCGATCGCACCCCGCAAAAAAATAACTACCAGACGTTTAGGATTGCTAGTTCTAGCATTTGTTTGAGCCACGCAACTATTCAAACCCACAGGAATTAGCATTCCCGCAGTAGCGTAACTTATTGCCGTCAAAAAATTTCTTCTTTTCATATCACAATTAACAACTAACAACTGTACGGGCGGTTCGGACGCGAAGCTAATCCTTTAGGGCGAACCGCCCCCTACCAACTAACAACTAACAACTAACAATTAACAACTGTACGGGCGAACAGCCGTTCGCCCGTACTTAGCGATACATCGCTTCAGGGCTGCTTAAAACCAGTGCAGAACGTAATTTGGGCGCACTAGCGATCGCTTTTTTGGTGCGAGGAGAAAGTTCTCCCAGATTGCGAACGATTTTTTGATATTCAATTTTAGACTCGGGATTTAATCTTCGATCGGCGATCGCTTTAGCAAAAGTAATACGCTGCAACATAGCTTGAGGGTTGAGCCAGGCTTCTTGAGTATTCTTATATCCAGTGGGAGGCACGCAGAGAAATACAGGCATGGATAGTTGGCTTAACATTCCTTGGAGACGCAAAAAGTCGGGTTGTTCTATTTCTGCCAGGCGAACTAATGAAACTAGATATTGATAAGGGGTTTTGAATTTTTTCCAGTCTGCTTGAGGTTGATAGAATTCTGGACTATGGATCAAAGCATTCATTACTACTTTAATATCCCCTTGGCTCTCCAAAAACTTAGCTGCCAGCTGATTTACCAAAGTTTCGGGGGGTATATCTGCCACAAAGTATTGCGCCAATTTGTAACTAATAAAATGTGCCGTTGCGGGATGATTCGCCAAAATATCCAAAGCTTGTCGTCCTTCTTCAATTCCTTGGGCAGTAATTTTATGACCGAGAAATACTTTTTCTTTGGGATCGTGACGCTTGCTATTAAAGAAAAAGCCGATTTCATTTCCTTGTTTGCCATTATAAGCAACAGTCCAACCAGTAAAAATTCTTGCCAGGGTAATAATGTCCTCTTGAGAATAGCCTCCATTAACGCCTAAAGTATGAAGTTCCATCAATTCGCGGGCATAATTTTCATTTAGTCCCTGATATTTTCCTTTGGCGTTAGGACTATTAGGATCGCTATTATACTGATTGTCTAGATAAATCAGCATTGCAGGATGACTGGCAGTAGCTTCTAATAAATCTCGAAAATTCCCCAAAGCATGACGGCGAATTCGATTTTCATAATTGTCGATCCAGAAGGGAGTTTTACCCTTACTGGCAAAAACATTAAAATGGTTATACCAAAAATCAACCATTACTTCTTGTAACTGACGAGAAGAATATATTGCTCTGACTAAATGAATTTCTGTTGCTAAATCTTTGGCTGTCTTTCTTAATCGATCTTGCTGCTTTTTGAGCTTTTTGGCTGGCGGAGAAAATAAATTAGAGTGTTTTTTTCGTTTTTGTCCGATAACTCGGTGCTGGCGTTGCCATTCCAAGGGTTTGTGGTTTAAATCGGCAAATTCCTGTAAATATTCCTGTAAAATCTTGGATTCTGTCACAGTTTGCGGTTCTAACTGCTCTTGAAGATAAGCCTCAATACCTCGCTGCTTTACTTCTGTTAATTGTGCTGCTGTCGAGCCAAAACTCAAGCGTTCTAGAATATGTTTGACACTAGACTGTGGTAACGAACTATCCGCCCGTACAGTGGCGATCGAACCAAACCAGAAGCTTACGGCACAGAAGATACCTAATACCCAATACTGTAGTTTCTGCATTACTATCTCAGCTTAATATTTAAAATATATAGGGCGTGTCATCAATTAAGGGGAAGAAAGCTTTATTTTGATTTGAGAATAATTTTGTCGCATCCTATTTTAAACATTGAAAAATTATAAATGGTAGATAATCAAACACAGGTGGCGATCGTCGGGGCTGGTCCAACTGGTGCTACCTTAGCATTGCTATTAGTAAAACAGGGTATTCAGGTCAAATTAGTTGAAGCATCCCGCCATTTCCAACGGTTATTTCGCGGTGAAGGCTTGATGCCTAGTGGTTTGGCAGCCCTAGAACAAATGGATTTGTTAGAACTTGTTTGGGATCTACCCCATCAAGCGATCGACGCTTGGTCGGTTTTATTAAATAATCGATCGCTTTTTCGGGTTGACGAACCGATAGAAAGAGGGGGAATGCCTTGCATGACAGTTTCTCAACCCCATTTACTCAATGCTATTATCGATCGCGCTAAAAATCATCCTAACTTTGAATTTATTCCAGGAGAAGCCGTTAAAGATCTACTGCGACATGAAGGAAGAATTAGCGGAGTTAAATTAGCGGGCAATCGTCAAATTACCGCAGATTTGGTCATTGCTGCTGACGGACGTAATTCTACGATGAGAAACAAGGCAGGAATTAATTTAATTCAGTCGCACCATAGTATCGATCTTCTTTGGTTTAAACTAGACTCGGGCAAATTGCGCTCGCGTAAAAATGTTTTTTATTCCATTGTCAAAGGCAAAGATGCTTTTGGCTTATTTCGCGGTTCTTCGGGTCAATTCCATCTAGGTTGGGGCTTACACCCAGATGATACCTACAATTGGCAAGAAGTAGATTGGCTCGAAAAATTAACCGCTACAGCCCCTCCCTGGCTGGCACAACACCTGCAAACCCACCAAGCCAGCCTCACCAAACCCATGTTACTATCGGTAGTCGTCGGGCGTTGCGATCGCTGGTCTGTACCAGGGCTATTATTACTAGGAGACGCAGTTCATCCCATGTCGCCGATTCGCGCCCAAGGGATTAACATGGCGTTTCGCGATGCGATCGTAACTGCCAATCATCTAATTCCCTTACTAAATCAATCAAAAACCAATTGCGATCGTCTCGATGCCGTTTTACCCCTAATTCAAAGAGAAAGAGAACCAGAAATTATTCGCGTTCAACAGCTACAGGCACAAGAAATGGCTCAAGCAGAACTACTACATAATTATGGCTTTTTACGTTGGAGTGCGAGTATCTTTGCCCCCATCATTAGCCCTGGTATTCGGGCTTCTTGGTTGAGAAGACAACAACAACTCCGTCAAGGAGTCACTAATGTTAGCTTTAATCATAAATAGCTTGATCGACCAAAACAATGAATTTACAGCCTTTTTCAGTTGAATAGCTCTCTTGGAAAATTTGCTAGTTCGTAGTTTTTAGTTTTTAGTTTTTAGTTCTTAGTTTTTAAAGTTTAATTATGTGGTCTACCCATGTGAAAAGCGCAGTAATTGCGCCCAGACAGTTAGCCATTGTCTTAATGGCGATCGTGTTATTAACAGGCTGTACTAAAGTTTCTCAAAATGTACACTTAAAATATGGCAATCCCAGCCAAGCAGGTACTAGACGCAATAACTATTTGATCGAACGTCCGAGCTATGCCTTATCTTATAACTGCAATGCAGGAATATCCAACTGGGCGAGTTGGCAGCTAGATCGCAGTTGGTTGGGAAAAGTAGATCGTTCTAATGATTTTCGAGTCGATACAGATTTGCCCGATCAATGTTATGCTGCCAAACCTAGAGACTATCGCAATAGTGGTTACGATCGCGGACATTTAGTACCCAGTGGCGATCGTACTCGTCGTCAAGAGGATAATAGTGCTACTTTTATTATGAGTAACATTATTCCTCAAGCTCCTGCTAATAATCGGGAAGTTTGGCGAGAATTTGAAGAGTATTGTCGGGATTTGGTTGATCAGGGTAAAGAACTCTATATTGTGGCAGGAGGTAGTCAATTAGACCGAGAAATTGCTAACAATAAAATTGTGGTTCAAAAATATAATTGGAAGGTTGTTTTAATTTCGGATCTTATAAAAGATGAAATAACCCTTGATAATACAGAGACAATTGCAGTCTGGATTCCTAATTCTAAAACCGTTGCCAATACAAATTGGCGCAATTATATAGTATCTGTCGATCAAGTAGAAGAAAGAACTGGATATGATTTTTTTGCTCGCCTGCCTAAAAATATACAGCAACAGATAGAGCGTTAATAATTACATCTTGTCCGAAATTTATCGTCAGCCAAAATTATAGTTATTTTTTCGTAATAATTGACCAAAGATTTTTTAGATTGCCGATCGCTCGTCAAGATTACTGATACAAGTTACTTCTAACCAAGATTATAATAAGTATTTGCCAATCGAGTAATTTTATAGCAAATCAAAAGTTTATTTGTTATTAATTTTTAAAATAATCTATAGAGGTATTTTCTGTGATCGGAAATAGAAAGCATTTACAATACTTCTCGTTACAGGTAGGTATTATAGTTAAATTAATCGCAAATAAACTAATTAATCTAACTCTTCCTTTATTACCTATTACTTGTTTTACGTTACCAGCAGTAGCAGAACAACCCTTATTAAACAATAATAAAAATACCGAAGATTCTTTAATTCAATCGAAGAAATCGGCAGATTCACCCTCAAATTCTGAACCCAAGCGACCATTAAAAATGGTAATTTCTGCCGATAAAATACGCCTCATGACTCAAGAACTTCAAAGTGCGATCGAACGCTTTGAAACCACACTTTTAACAGCAGAAGCACGGGACAGCAAAATCAATATTTCTACTCTTGAAGTTATCCAAGAAATATTAGGTCAATCGAATGTAAGCAACAAGCAAAAGATCCAACTAATTCGTAAATCCAAATATCGCGACGGACGGCTGGCTTTGCATCGAGCCAAACAAGGATCGCTCCGATTTCAAAGTCTGATTGATCGACGTTATTACAATATGGCAATCAAAGAATGGTTTTCAGCTAAACAAGCCTTGTGGGATAACTACCCAACAGATCGTCCCCTCGGTCAGTCAGAAGTACGGGGAATGTGGCTAGATCGAGGAACTATTGTCCAAGCCAAGTCCAAAGCAGATCTCGTGCCAATTTTCGATCGCATGGCAAAGGCGGGAATCAATACCGTGTTCTTTGAAACAATCAATTCTGGTTACACGATCTATCCCAGTCGAGTAGCACCCCAACAAAATCCTTTAGTTAAAGGTTGGGATCCTTTACAAGCAGCCATCGAACTAGCCCGCGATCGCGGTATGGAATTACACGCCTGGATGTGGACTTTTGCCGCAGTCAACCAGCGTCATAATATTATTTTAGATCTGCCTCGCAACTATCCAGGTCCTGTATTATCTAGACATCCCGACTGGGGAATGACTGATGGGGAAGGGAGTCGCTTTCACTATACTTCAGGAAAAATTTTCTTCGATCCTGCCCATCCTGAAGTTCGAGAATATCTAACATCTCTAGTTACCGAAATTGCTACCAATTATGATGTTGATGGCATCCATCTAGACTATATTCGCTATCCTTTTCAGAGTCCCACGGGAAAAATAACCTACGGTTATGGTGTAGCCTCCAGAAACCTATTTAGCAAGCAAACAGGATTCGATCCCATACATCTTTATCCAGAACATCCCTTATGGTCGGAGTGGACGGAGTTTCGGAGCGAACAAATAGATAACTTTGTCGCTAATACTGCTGCTAATTTACATCAACTGCGCCCCGATTTAATTCTTTCTACTGCCGTCTTTCCTATGGAGAAACAAGAGCGTTTAGCTAAGATTCAGCAGCATTGGGAAACTTGGGTTGAAAAGGAATGGATCGATCTTTTAGTACCCATGACCTATGCTAAAAATACTGACGAATTACAGAGTTTGGCAGATCCTCTCTTAGCTGAATTAGACCGAGGTAAAGCTTTATTGTTGCCAGGTATTAGACTTTTAGATATTTCAGAAGTGGCAGCTTTAGATCAAATGCAGTTATTGCGGGGATTATCTACAGAGGGTTATGCCTTGTTTGCCGCCGAAAACTTAAATCCCGCATTTATCGATATTTTTAACAATACTCAAGGAGATATTACCGCCGAAACCAAACAGCCTTTACCCCATCGAGAGCCATTTCAAGTGAGCCTACTTAGGTATCAAAGTTTGCAACAGGAATGGAATTTTTTCTTAGCACAAAAAAAATCGGGATTAACCGATGCAACTCTTCAAGAATGGGGCATACAAGCAGACCGTTTGGCAGAAAATTTACAAAAGCTAGTAGATGAACCTTCTAAAAAGAATTTTTTCTCGACTCAAATTACCCTCAATTCCTTACGCCGACAATTTCCACGGTGGATGAAAAAAACTAAAAGTATAGAACCATATCAAGCAAAGGTTTGGTAAAATCGCCTCGATACTGTCGATCGCCTTTTAAGTTATGGCGAGAAAAAAATTCTCAATCCCCATCAGAAAGTTATCGTTCGTTAGTAGAGGCGTTGCGCGCAACGCCTCTACTAACTCTTGACTCTTGACTAGATTCTCAGGGATGATTGTTGCTTTGGGTGACCGATAATTTGGGGGATACAAGCCCTGTGCTTTTAGCACGGCTTTTTATGTTATCATTTTTTTGATACCGCAAGTACTAGTATCAAATGTTTGTTCTTGAATATAAAGTTAAACCTGCCAAAGCACAGATCCAAGCCATAGAAGAAGCAATTAGAACTACTCAGTTTATTCGCAATAAAGTGCTTCGATTCTGGATGGATAATCGCGGCGTAGGTAAAACTGAACTGTTTAGGTACAACACACAGCTAAGAGCCGAATATCCTTTTGCTAAAGAGCTGAACTCTCATGCTTGCCAAACAGCAGTAGAAAGAGTGCTACGTGCAGTTAATCGATTTTTCGCGAATTGTCGTAACCATAAGCCAGGAAAGAAAGGCTATCCACGTTTTAAGCACAACACAAGGTCTGTGGAGTATAAAGTATCGGGCTGGAAGCTATCAGATTGTCGAAAGCGAATAGCTTTTACCGACCAGAAAAATATCGGCACTTTAAAGTTAATTGGCTCTAGAGACATATACTTCTATCAGCCAGAACAAATTAAAAGAGTCCGCATAGTTCGGAGAGCAGATGGATATTACATTCAATTCTCCATCAAGCTCGATCCTAGAGATACAGTCAAAGCGATTGTTCCATCCCAAAAGGCAGTAGGGATTGATGTAGGCTTGAAGTATTTCTATGCAGACAGCAGAGGTGAAATAGTTAAAAATCCTCGGTTCTATCGAAAATCGGAACGACAATTAAATCGGGCAAATCGTCAAAAATCCCAGAAGTTCGTCCGAGGACGGGGCTTACAAGGGGCTGAAGTAAATTCAGCCCACAGCCCCTCAAAAAAGCAGTCTAACAACTATCACAAAGCAAGACGAAGATACGCCAAGAAGCATCTGAAAGTAAGCAGACAGCGAGAAGAGTTTGCCAAGAGAGTGGCACTCCGTTTAATTCAATCTAACGATTTGATCGTCTGTGAAGATTTGAATGTGAAAGGCTTAGTTAAAAATCGTCGTCTTGCTAAGTCCATAAGTGATGTTGCCTGGTCAAAGTTCAGGCAATGGTTGGAGTATTTTGGAGACAAATACGGCAAGATTGTAGTTGCTGTACCCCCGCACTATACCTCAGTTAAATGCTCTGCTTGTGGCAACAAGGTAAAAAAGAGTTTGTCTACTCGAACCCATGTATGTAAATGTGGCTATGTTGCCGACCGAGATACCAACGCAGCAGTTAACGTACTGCATTTGGGACTAAGTAGGGTGGGGCGCACCCTAACTAACGCCTGGGGAGACCCGTCCTCTAGCTCTGTTGGAGAAATCCTGCTGGGTTACGACGAGTCGCTGAACCAGGAATCCCCGTCCTTATAGTACGGCGGAGCGTCAAAAGTCTAATGAGTCGCAAAAAGTTTAGCCTTCAGAATCGCTTTTGGCGTTTGGCGGGAATTAATATCTTGTCTAATTTGATGGTGCCATTGGCAAGCTCGATCGACATAGCTTTTTTGGGTCATTTAAAAGATATTAACTATTTGGCTGGAGTTGCGATCGCAACTGTCTTATTTAATTATATTTATTGGACTTTTGGCTTTCTCCGTATGGGAACAACTGGTTTAACCGCCCAAGCCAGAGGACGAGAATCTCAAGCAGATATTATTCTGATTTTATTGCGGAATATTGCGATCGCTTTGGGTGTCGGTTTAATTATTCTCTTATTACAACAGGCGATCGCCAATATTGGTTTTGCCCTGCTACAAGGAGACTCAGGAGTCATTGCTGCTGGTCGAGATTACTATCGCGGTTTGATTTGGGGCGCGCCTGCTACCTTAATTAATTTTGTCATTTTCGGCTGGTTTTTAGGTAAAGAAGAAGCCAATAAAGTTTTACTGCTTTCAATAGTCAGTAAAGGGGCGAATATTGTCTTAGATTATTTACTCATTGTCCGTTGGAATCAAAATAGTTATGGTGCTGGGGCTGCAACGGCAATAAGTCAGTATATAACTCTATCTTTGGGTTTGATTTTTATCTTGCGTCAACTTCCTTTAAGTACCTTGCGATCGCATTTTGCTCAACTATACAATCCTACGGCTTTAAGAGGGATTTTTGCCCTCAATCTAGATATATTAATTCGTACTCTTGCATTAGTTTCTACCTTTGCTGCTTTTACTAACCTTAGCGGAATTATGGGGACAAATACTTTAGCTAGCAACACTTTATTATTACAAGTAGTTACCCTGGCGGCATATTTTATCGATGGTATTGCCTTTGCCACCGAAAGTATTGCGGGAAATCTTCAGGGAAAAGGGGACAAAAAACAATTAAATTATCTTTTAAAATTAGCAGGTAGCGTTAGCTTAATTGCAGGGCTATCTTTTGCAACTACTTTTAATTTATTTCCCCAACAATTATTCGGTTTACTCACCAACCACGCATCAGTAATCGAAACCCTAAAAAACTATCTTTGGTGGCTATTTCCCGTTTTAGGTTTTGGCGCGATCGCTTATATGCTTGATGGCTATTTCTTAGGTTTAACCGCAGGTAAAATTCTCCGTCAATCTACTATAATCGCTACCTCAATTGGTTTTATACCCCTAGCAATTTTAGCTTGGCATCAACAAGCAAATAATCTCCTTTGGTTAGCTTTAACTTTATTCATGGCAACTAGAAGTATTACTTTGTTATATTTTTTGCGCGAGTAACAATTGGCTAAATGATATGGGAACTATTATAATTAGCTACGAACATCCAGATAAAGAATTTTCTAGCCAATTCATAGAAGTTTGGAAGAATATTATTTTTGATGAAACGGGTATGAATTATGATATCAGTTCATTTGGTAATATTTTTAAGTCTGAAGAAATATTCCGTTCCATCCAAAGCTATTAACAATTCTTTTTTCGAAATTAAGAAATTAATTGATTGATTTATTTTTATTTCGGCAAATTTTTGAACCATTTTCTTAGATTGAGAAAGTACCATTTAAGATTTTTGAGAATTGTACAAATATTTCTCCTGCCAAAAATGGAAAATTTGCCCTCTAGCTATTAGTTAGCGACTTTGCTACGCTAACTAATACCAATTCTCTATAACAATGCACTAAATAAAAAATTCTTCTTTTGCGCCTTTGCCCAGCGCACCGATCTGGGCTTGCCCCGTTTGGCTCGGGGTAAACGCCTTTGCGAGAAACAAAATCTCAATAATATTAAGTGCA
>NZ_JBZNBU010000029.1:0-9717 GCF_058530065.1 Waterburya sp.
AACTATGGCGGGAGTCTCAAGTGAATACTTCGGTAATGAGTGAATAATTTATAGGTGGCTGTAAAAATTAGGAGTTGTGAGCCACCTAATTAATAACTCATAAATTTATAATTTAATAACTAATTTAACTATTTAATTTAATTTATTTAAGCAAAAAAAATCGACTAATTCTTTTAAAGTAGTATGATCACTGGTCGGTACGATCGCCTGAATTTGATTAATATTGTTGCTATCTAAATAAATAAAAACTTGTTCTCGTAAGATTTGACGAGCCTGAAGCGTAAATCCCATAATTTCTAATTCAAATCTGGCTTGTCTTTCTTTTGCCAAATTAACTATAAATCGAGTCATGCTCAACAATCGAGTTGAAATCTCTTGAGTAGTTGATGGTTTTGTCACTTCGCCGTTTAAGATCGAGCATTTGAGGTCTAAATTATCTTCTAAAAAGACTAAAATCCCTTCTTTGATATATTGTTCGACCCCGTCTATGCCTAAAGCACCTAGATCGGCTAAAGCAACAATTTTAGCTGCAAGAGAAGTATGCTTGAGAGGATCGTATAGATAAGGTTGATAGATAGAAAAAGGAGAGAAACTATAAGTAGTTTTGCCTGCTTGAGGGTCGCGATCGCAAATAGTAGCTAAAATAGCTTCTTTGATAGTGGATAGATCGGAATCGGCAAATAAAATTTCAGGGTCGATTTGATGTTTTGCTAAAGCTTGATTGAGATTATTAATGTATTTGATTAATTTATCGCTTGTCGCAACTTCGCTAACCCCTGGAATACGCTGGCGAGGTGCTGAGAATCCAGGCACAGAAAACTTTTGCACCATATCGTGAGAAATCGCGCATAGATCGATGATACTTGCTAAACGATTGATTTCTGCTTGACTTTGGTTGAGGGTGGGTGCGATCGCTTGAAAAATAATCTTTGCTCGGCGTTTTACAGCCAAAGCATGATCTATAGTGTGGTAATAAAGTTGCTTTTCTTCAGTTTCTCGACGAATTTCTTGTAGGACAAAATTTTCTACCAGTTCGACAGTTTCGGCAAACGAACTTGGTTTTGTTTCCCAATTGTTTGTTATCATCGGCGATCGCTTTTTTCTTAAAAACCTATTAATCAATCGAATGATTAATCAATAATGGATAGTTGTCAATTATCCATTATTGATTATTTACTATTGCCACATTTTTTGAATGATGGTGTCTGGAGCGATATCCTCTAAGCTGTTGGTTTTAGAGATAATTTCCTGACAATTTTCGGTCTCAGCAGGCAGAGTTTTGCGTTCTGCATCGGTCAATAAGGCAAAACTGTAAGTACTGCTAGCAATGGCTAGTTGTAAAGGAGTACCAGCATTAGATAAAATTAAATTTGCTCCTGCAATAATACCTGCCATTTTACCCACATCGGAAGGAGCGATCGCTTTGAGTTGGTTATTAGCCGACATCATTTTGGTTACCCATTCCCTATTGCTATTCGTTTGTAACAGTAGAACAGATAATCCTGTTTTTCGGCGATCTAGATCTTCGACAATTTGTTGCCAACTGTTCAGAGGATATACAGGAGTAGTAGATTCTACAGGTGGATTATCGCAAAGAATTATATAACCGCTATCTTTGAGAGATAATCTATTTTGTTCTGATTCTGCCCAAGCAATATCTTCTGTCGGGACATTAATAGTTATGCTCGGACAAGCAGTTTGAATGCCAAACCCCGTAACTAGGTCGTGATACATTTCCGCTTTATATTGTTCGGATTTGCGGGGGACAGCCCGAGATAAAAATATGGCAGAATCATCTTGATAGCCTACTCTAATAGGAATGCCATTCAGCCAAAGGAGTAGTTTAATCCGCCAGGTAGTTTTGAGACTGATTACCGCATCATATTCGCGATCGCGCATAACCCCTAAAACGTTAAGATACTCTGCAAAACTATTGCGATCTTGGAAGTCAAAAACCAAAACTTCATCAACGTTTTTGCAAACACGGTAAGCTTTTTTCGATCTTGGTTCTACTAACACATCTATCGCAGCTTGAGGATATTCCTGTTTTAGGGTTTCCAGGGTAGGAAAAAAGAGCAGTTGATTGTCAATTCCGCCAGGGATAAGAGCCAGTATACGCATTATTGATGAAGAAGATATAGTCTTTAGTTTTATCTGAGGTCAATTTTAGTAGATGATAGAGCTAAACAGATTTATTTTAAGGAAAACATCTTAAATGCACTTACTCATTCCTGCTGCTGGTATGGGTCGTCGCATGGGCAGCGATCGCAATAAACTATTATTAGAATTGTTAGGTAAACCTCTACTTGCTTGGACTTTGTTGGCTGGAGAACAATCTCAGACTGTTGAATGGATTGGCATTATGGGACAAACAGTAGATTTTCCCGATTTTAAAGATATTATTGACCAACTAAATTTGACCAAACCAGTCAAATTAATCGTGGGAGGAGATACGCGCCAAGAATCAGTTTACAATGGCTTACAAGCCCTTCCAGAAGTAGCTGAGAGAGTATTAATTCATGATGGGGCGAGATGTTTGGCTACTCCTCAGCTATTCGATCGCTGTACCGAAGCCTTGGATAGTTGTCAGGGTTTTATTGCTGCCATACCAGTTAAGGATACGATTAAGGTAGTTAATGAGTCTTTGGTAATTTCCGATACTCCCGATCGCAGCAATCTTTGGGCTGCTCAAACTCCCCAAGGTTTTGATGCCAGATTGCTTAAGGAATGTCACGCTCGCGGTAGGAAATTAGGCTGGCAAGTTACGGACGATGCAGCTTTGTTTGAAAAATGCGATCTTCCCGTGAAAATTGTTCGAGGGGAGGAAACTAATTTAAAAGTTACTACTCCTGTGGATTTGGCGATCGCCGAATTTATTTTAAGGCAAAGACAATAGATCGGTTTTTACTCAATTTTTTAAGCTAGCTTTTTTAAAGCAGAAATAGCATGAAGTTGAACTTTGCGATCGCCATCTGCTGCTAATTGTTCTAAAGTGGCTTTGGCTATCGGGCAGCGTAATTCTCCTAGAGATGTAGCCAGAGTCTGTCTGAGTTGGGGAGATTCTAATAATCGATTTTGTTGTTGCCAATAATGAATCAAAACCTTAGTAGCTTCTAGTTTCAGTTCGGGGATTTTGGTTCTGCCTAAGATAGTTACACTTTCTTGGGCGACTAGATCGCTACAATCAACCAGAGTTTTGGCTAAATAGGCGATCCCCGAACTAATTTCACTCCAACCTAAAGCTTTAACTAAATCTAATTTCAAAGCTTCGGGAGTAGTATCGGCTTGCAGAACGGAATAGATCGCTGCGGTGGCAGTTTCTTGCTTCATGCGACTGAGAGAAATAGCTGCTTGTTGGCAGACTTCTAAATTAAAATCGCGAAGTAGGGGTTGTAGATGTTCCACAAGATTTAATTCAACGCAAATATCGGGACGAAACCCCAAGGCGATTGCTGCTTCTTGGCGGACATTACTGGCTTTATCTTGGAGTGCTGCTATTAATACAGGAGGAATGCGAGAGTCGTGGAAACTGCTGAGAGCTTTTATGGCGATCGCTTTTAATTCTGCTTCTCCATTAGTAGCTACGGTTATAAGTGGAGCAATAGTTTTAGAGGTACGAATATAGAATAAAGATTGTACTGCTAGCAAACGATATTCTGATTCGTTTAAAAGTTCTGACAAAGCTTCGATGGCATCATCGCCAATTTTAGTTAAATTTTTTCCAGCAGTCTCGATTAATTCCCTATCTGATGTAGCGTGAAGCAATTCTACTAAAGCCAGAATAACTCGGCGATCGCTAAAGTTACCTAATATTTGACAAATAAATCCTCTAGTATCAATTTCGAGGGTTCGATCTTGAAGCAATTCAATTAAAACTGGGATAATATTTCTACCAAATAAAGGTAGTAACTTAGCAATCGACCATTTACTTTGAAAATCGGCTTTTATTAAGGAAGATAGAGCCAAATCGAAAGCAGTTTGCCAATCTTTTCCATTTAAAACAAATTCTTTAGCTTTTTTACGGCTTTTGGTTTGGGGTAACAGTTTGAGATAATTATTGACTGATAGCCAATCTTGTTGCTGTGCTGCTGCTACTCCCAGGTAAAGTATCTCTGATATAGAATGTGGTGATTGATTCGGTGTTGCTTCTGATTTAATATAGGTCACGCGATCGCTACTCTCACACTGATGATAATTAGGAAATTAGCTATAAAACTCTAACTTTATTATCATTTTAGTTTTTTCCTATATTGGTAGCATAGACCACAAAATTATTTCATAATGCAAAAAAAGAATTTTTGCCATGCAATTTAACCATTCAAGCAATATTTTTAGTAATAGGAAGCAATATTGGCGTGAAAATCAATAACCCCCAAACTATAGTAGTGAAGATTGGTACTTCTAGCTTGACGAGAGACTCCGCAAGTTTGACTCAGAATACGGGACAAATTGCGATCGCCACTATCGCTTCTTTAGTAGAAACATTATGTCAGTTGCGCGATCGAGGACATCGAGTAGTGCTGGTTTCTTCTGGGGCTGTAGGGGTGGGTTGTGCCAGATTAAATCTTAAAGAAAGACCCCGTAAAATGGCTTTAAAACAAGCTGTGGCTGCTGTGGGACAAGGGCGGTTAATGCGGATTTATGACGATCTGTTTAGTAGTTTACAACAAGCGATCGCACAAATTCTTCTAACCCGTCGAGAATTAGTCGAACGCAATACCTATGTTAATGCTTCCAATACTTTTCAAGAGTTGCTAGATCTAGGGGTAATTCCTATAGTCAATGAAAACGATACCATTGCTGTAGACGAACTAAAATTTGGCGATAACGATACTCTTTCGGCTTTAGTAGCGAGTTTAATTCAAGCAGACTGGTTATTTCTCCTAACTGATGTAGATCGAATGTATTCTGCCGATCCCAGAACCGTACCCGATGCTAAACCGATTGAATTAGTAACTCATGAAGAATTCGATCGCCTGCAAGTAGATGCGGGTTCTAGTGGTTCTCCATGGGGTACTGGAGGCATGGCGACCAAACTAGCTGCTGCCCGTATTGCTACTAGCACTGGAGTGAGAACTGTTATAACTCAAGGAAAATCCCCTCAAAATATTTTGAAAATCCTGGAAGGGGAAGATTTAGGGACGCAATTTGAAGCTCACCCCAAAACCGAAAATGCTCGCAAACGTTGGATTAGTTATGGTTTAGTACCTGCGGGGACATTATATTTAGATGAGGGGGCGGTGAAAGCCATTAGCAAAAAAGGTAAATCTTTACTACCTGCGGGAATCATCAATGTTGAGGGAGAATTTACTACCTCTGATGCAGTAAAACTCTGCAACGAACGAGGAATAGAGTTAGGTAGAGGTTTGGTCAACTACAACAGCAACGAAATCAAACAAATTAAAGGACATCATTCTACAGAAATCTCGAAAATACTAGGCTACGATAGCTCGGATACAGTCATACACCGCAATAATCTAGTTCTCAATTAACAACTCAAACATAGTACAATATAACTATATAAAAGCAATTTTCTACACAAAGCGATCTAAAGGAAATAAACATAGGATTGTATCTATAATTAAAAATCATTACAGAAAGCTTTAAGGCGGTCAGGAAAGCTTTTGTGTTAAAATTTTTGAGTATTTTTTCATAAAATCAAAAATCCAAAGCTAATTAGGCATTTTTCGGAGAAACTACATGGCTGATAATTACGGTGCAGATCAGATTCAGGTTCTGGAGGGTTTAGAAGCAGTACGCAAAAGACCAGGGATGTACATTGGTTCGACAGGGCCTAAAGGATTGCATCACCTCGTCTATGAGGTAGTGGATAACTCCATCGATGAAGCACTGGCTGGTTTTTGTACCCATATCGAAGTTGATATCAATGACGACGGTTCGATTACTGTTACCGATGACGGACGCGGTATTCCCGTTGGGATACATTCCAAAACAGGAAAATCGGCTTTAGAAACAGTCATGACCGTACTCCACGCTGGAGGAAAATTTGGTGGCGGTGGTTATAAAGTGTCTGGTGGTTTACATGGTGTAGGGGTATCAGTAGTTAATGCCCTGTCCAAACTAGTCGAGGTTACAGTGTGGCGAGATAAAAAAATCCACGTTCAACGTTACGAACGAGGAAAGCCTCAAGGTAAATTAGCAATAGATCCTAACAAAAATGACCCCAAACGTACTGGTACTTCGGTTCATTTTGTGCCAGATGACAAGATTTTTACTGAAACCACTACTTTTGAATACGAAATATTAGCCAAACGTCTCAAAGAGTTAGCTTATCTTAATGCAGGGATTAAAATAACTTTTTCCGACCATCGCGGTGAAGAAATTCGTCAGAATGTTTATTGCTACGAAGGGGGAATCAAAGAATACGTCGAATATATGACGCGGGAAAAAGATCCCCTCCATAAAGATATTATTTATGTAAATAAAGAGAAAAATGGCGTAACTGTAGAAGTTGCTTTGCAATGGTGTATTGATGCTTTTAGCGACAACTTATTTGGTTTTGCCAACAACATTCGTACTATTGATGGCGGTACGCATTTAGAAGGATTGAAAACCGTTCTTACGCGGACGATGAATACTTTTGCCCGCAAGCGCAACAAGATTAAAGAAAACGAATCTAACTTAGGCGGGGAGAACATTCGCGAAGGTTTGACAGGAGTAGTTTCAGTTAAAGTACCCGAACCAGAATTTGAAGGACAAACCAAAACTAAGCTGGGTAATACAGAGGTTCGCGGTATTGTCGATTCCATCGTTGGGGAAGTCCTCAAAGAATATCTAGAATTCAACCTTAATGTGGGCGATGCCATCATTGAAAAAGCCATTCAATCTTTCAAAGCCGCAGAAGCCGCCCGTCGTGCCAGGGAATTAGTCCAACGCAAATCCGTATTAGAATCTTCTCCCCTCCCAGGAAAGCTAGCCGACTGTAGTTCTCGCGATCCTGAAGAATCGGAAATTTTTCTCGTGGAAGGCGATTCAGCAGGGGGAAGTGCCAAGCAAGGAAGAGATAGAAGATTTCAAGCAATTTTGCCCCTCAGAGGTAAAATCATCAACATTGAAAAGACTGATGACACTAAGATCTATAAAAATAATGAAATTCAGTCGATGATTACCGCCCTTGGTTTGGGCATTAAAGGTGAAGAGTTCGATCCAGCGCAACTGCGCTACCATCGCATAGTAATTATGAGTGTGGCGGGAGACGAACCTACTTTAGTCTTAGATGAATATACAGGACAAACCGAGTTTGTGAATATTGGCGACTTTATTGATGAATGCGTCGAAGGGAAACGCACTACGGAAAGATATCAGGTAGTCTGTTTCGATCCTCAAACCAATGAAACTCGTTTTCGTCCCCTTAAAGCCGTAATTCGTCACGGACATGAAGAGGCAATGTATCAGATTACTACCAGATACAATCGTTCGGTTAAAGTAACCTCTTCTCACAGTGTCTTTGTTTATGAAGATGGCAAAGTAAAACTGAAAAAAGGTAATGAAATTCGCGAAGGGGATTTGTTAGTTGCCAGTCGTCGCTTACCTCGTCCCGATAATAGTCCCAATCGCATCGATCTATTAAAGACTTTCTACGAAGCGGGGTTAACTGATTCTCTTTATTTACAAGGAGAAGATGTCAGAGAAATTGCCGCTAAACGAGTATTAGCAAAAGTAGACAAACCCGAACAGTGGAATCAGCCCAGAGTTCAACTAGATACAGCATCATGGCAAGAATTAATCGACCAGCGTCAAGCTGCGGGTATCTCTCAAAAAGCAGTAGCTACTAGCTGTGGTGTCAAACAGCCCATTACTATTAGTCATTGGGAAAGAGGTATCAATCGACCTACTTTAGCTGATTTTCTCAATTATCTTGAGGCAATTGGCGGTAATGATAATGTGATTTACGAAACTCTACCCTCCAAGATCGATCGCTTGATAGAACAAGACGATAATAGTAAAAATGCCCGTTGGCGAGAAGTAAGTGCTTATAAAGCAGTCAGTTTCTTTACTCCTAACGAATTAAACCAACTAGGAGAAGAAATTAAAATCGTCCCTCAAGCACATCTAGATAAGGCATTCGATCGCTTTATGGCAGTCGATCTCGATTTGATGTATTTTTTGGGTTGGTATGTTGCCGAAGGCACTCTAAGCAAGCATCAAGTTAGTTTGAATTTGGGTACAAAAGACGAAAGATTTATTCCCGAATTAATTAGTGCGATCGAAAGAGTATTTAATGAAACTCCTCGTTTGTATCGAGATCCCGATAGCGAAGGAATCAAACTCTATTTCCATAGCGTTGCAGCAACCAGACTGCTAAAAGCTTGGGGAGTAGCGGAAGTGGCACATCAGAAAAAACTGCCCGATCTAGTTCTTAGCGTTAACGAATCATTGCAATTAGCTTTCTTAGAAGGTTACTTCTTAGGAGATGGTACTACTGTCGGTAAGAATATCTCCTTTACCACCAACTCTAAAAAGCTTAAAGATGGCTTATTGTATTTATGCGGTCAACTGGGTTTAATCGCTAGCCATAGCCAACATCAACCATCCACCAGCCAAGATGCAGAGATTCAAACTCGTCACGATTATTACACCATTACCATCTGTGGCAAAGAACAATTAGAATTCTGTCGTCCGATATGGCAACATCATGCCAATTCAAATCAGTTAGAAGAACATCTAGCTAAAACTACCCGTAAGTCTCTGGCTTTTGTACCCATCAGCGATGACTTAATGGGCTTAGAGGTAACTTCTCATCAAGAAATCGATTTAGTTGGCGATTATGTCTACGATTTCTCTGTCCAAGATGACGAAAACTTTGTTTGCGGTACTGGTGGTATAGCCTGTCACAACACTGACGCTGACGTTGATGGAGCGCACATCAGAACCTTGATTCTAACCTTCTTCTTCCGCTATCAAAGAGAATTAGTAGACCAAGGTTATATCTATATCGCTTGTCCTCCGTTGTATAAACTCGAACGGGGTAAAAACCATCAATACTGCTACAGCGATCGCGAATTAGAACAGCGTATTGCCGAATTTCCTGCCAACGCTAACTACAATATCCAGCGTTTTAAAGGACTTGGTGAGATGATGCCCCAACAACTTTGGGATACTACCATGAACCCAGAAACCAGAGCGATGAAGCGGGTAGAAATAGACGACGCAGCCGAAGCAGATCGCATCTTTACCGTCTTGATGGGGGACAGAGTTGCTCCCCGTCGGGAATTCATCGAAACCAACGCACCTAAGTTAAATCTAGACGATTTGGACATTTAAGTTGTGTCGATTAAACCATAAAGTGAAGAAATAAAGCATAACATGAAATTTTAAAGTATATGCTGAAAATAATTAAACCATAAGCTGAAATTTCATGTACCATATAGGGTATCTCACATTATAAGAGATACTCTTTTTTTATGGCTGTTTCCAAAAAATTAAGTACGCCTCGCCAATATAAACAAAATGCTGGTCATTTTATCAGTTGCAAAATGCAAACTAGCGTCTGGTATGAATCTGTTCTTCAAAGAGATTTTATGTATTGGTTGGAGTTCGATCCTGATGTGGTATCGTATTCCACGTCAACAGAACCACTGAAATATTACGATAAAGGTAAAGAGAAGCTCTACTATCCCGATTTTCAGGTTATTCGCCATCAAAAGAAACAAGTTGTCGATCTAAAATTTCAGAAGGCTATTAAAAGTAAAGAAT
>NZ_JBZNBU010000030.1:0-5151 GCF_058530065.1 Waterburya sp.
CGGATCAGGGGATGGATTTTAATGTTTTTTAGCCCACAAGCTCTGTGATTAAAAACCGTCAAACTATTGATTTGTCTAGGTTCTGGCTGCGGTTTGCTGCCCCAAGGCTTCAAACCGCGCATTTACCAATATAGGCAACTTCTATACTAATGTCAACTCTTTTAGAGAATTTTAGTTAAAAAACTTTTTTTGTCTTTCTCAAATTCAGTCATGCTATGGTGTTTGGGCGGATATTTTTTTAGATTTTTTTATGTCTTTATCTTTTCAAGAAGTTATCACCACTCTAAATAATTTTTGGAGCGATCGCGGTTGTTCGATCGCTCAACCCTATGACACGGAAAAAGGTGCTGGGACTAAAAATCCTAATACATTCTTACGGGCATTGGGACCCGAACCTTGGTCGGTTGCTTATGTAGAACCATGTAGAAGACCAACTGACGGAAGATATGGTGAAAATCCCAATCGTTTTCAGCATTATTATCAGTATCAAGTTTTAATTAAGCCTTCTCCCGATAATATTCAAGAAATTTATTTGGATTCCTTGAGAGCATTAGAAATTAATCCAGATGACCATGATATTCGTTTTGTTGAAGATAATTGGGAAGATGCAGCGGTTGGTGCTTGGGGTGCTGGTTGGGAAGTATGGCTGGATGGCATGGAAGTAACTCAATTTACTTATTTTCAGCAATGTGGTGGTATTGATTGTCGTCCAGTATCGATTGAGATTACTTATGGGTTGGAGAGATTGGCAATGTATCTTCAAAATGTGGATGCCATTACTAAAATTCAATGGAACGAACGCTTGAACTACGGAGATATTTTCCTTCAGGGAGAAATCGAACAATGTACTTATAATTTTGAAGCGTCCGATCCAGATTTATTATTTAATCTATTTAGTCTTTATGAGAAAGAAGCTAAGCAGTTAATCGACCGCGGTTTAGTGCTTCCTAGTTTGGACTATGTACTGAAGTGTTCTCATAGCTTTAATTTATTAGATGCTAGAGGAGTAATTGCCGTTACCGAACGTACTCGTTATATTGGACGGATTCGTGGCATGGCTCGACAAGTAGCGCAGTTATATTTAGAACAAAGAGAAAGCTTGGGCTTTCCTCTGGCTTAAATGCTATCGGGATTAAAACAAGAACGGTAGACAGAGAAAAATTTGTTTTCAGTATGTTGTTTTACTTCTACCTTCTTTGTGGTTGATTAGTTTTGCAAATTACTGAGAAAAATTCTCAAAAGTTATAAAAACAGGTAATATAGGAAATCTAAAAATAATTATTTTTCCAGACAACAATCTTGTAAATTCTATAATGAGCAATTTAATCAATCAATATTCTCGACGTTTTTTTATAAGTCTTGCTACTGCTGCTTTAATTATTAGTTGTAGTCAAAGTCCAGAACAACAATCAGGGAAAACTGATACCCCATCAGGAGAGAAAATAGGAGGACAGGTTAATATCTATTCTTCTCGCCACTACAACACTGACGACCAACTATATGAGGGTTTTACCGAGCAAACAGGAATTAAAGTCAAATTAATTGAGGGTAAAGCTGACGAACTAATTGAGAGAATTAAAAGCGAGGGAGAAAATAGTCCTGCGGATATCTTGATTACAGTGGATGCAGGAAGGTTGTGGCGTGCCGAGCAAACGGGAATGTTTGCCCCTGTAGAATCTGAAATTCTAACTGAAAAAATTCCCGCGCATTTGCGCCATCCTGAAAATCTTTGGTTTGGCTATAGCAAGCGTGCCAGGGTGATTATGTATAACAAAGATAAAGTAAAGCCTGAAGATATTAAAACCTATGAAGATTTAACAGATCCTAAGTGGAAAGGAAAGGTACTGATGCGTTCTTCTAGCAATATTTACAATCAATCTTTAGTTGCTGGAATTTTAGAAGAAAAAGGAGAAGAAGCAACTACACAATGGATTAGGGGCTTGGTGGCAAATTTGGCTCGTTCTCCTCAAAGTAACGATACGGGAAATATTGAAGCAGTAGCAGCAGGAATAGGAGATCTAACTATTGCTAATACCTACTATTTAGCTAGATATGACGACCAACCAGAAGTATTTGATAAAGTTGGCGTAATTTACCCAAATCAAGAGGATCGAGGAACACACGTTAATATTAGCGGTGCGGGAATGTTGAAAAATGCTCCTCATCAAGAACAAGCGATCGCTTTTTTGGAATACTTGGCTAACGAAAAGGCACAAGAGTTTTTTGCTTTGGGTAATAATGAATATCCCGTGGTAGAAGGAACTCCTGTCAATCCTGTAGTTGAAAGTTTTGGGGGGGATTTCAAAGAAGATACGACTAATGTTTCTGCTTACGGGAAGAATAATGCAGATGCGGTTAAGATTATGGATCGTTCGGGATGGAAATAATAGAGATCTATAAAAGTAAATAAATGAAACGATTTTTCGGTCTGGCAGTATTAAGCAATATTCTGATTGTGAGCGGTATGGTGGCGATTTCTCTACCTGCTTTGGCAGAGTCTCCTTTATCGGTTGTTTATCCCCCACCAGAACATCAAACTGTCGCCGAAAAAATCTTTTTTATTGGTACTGCACCTCCTCAAGAACCAGTTTTTATTAATGGGTCAGAAATTGAAAATCGCAGTCGAGGGGGACATTTTGCTCCTAGTCTTCCTTTAAACATTGGAGAAAACGTCTTTAAAATTCGCTATGGAGATGAAGAATTAGAAATTGTCGTAACCCGTAACAGCAGTCAGATAGAAGCACCAAAAGATTTTACATTTGCTAGTAACTCTTTATTTCCTAATGTAGATCTTGCTCGTCTGCCCGACGAACCAATTTGTTTTAGTGCGGTAGCAACACCAGATGCTAAAGTTTCGGTCAAAGTCGGCAAAAGTAAGATTGTTTTATTGCCTCAAGTAGAATCTATTGAATTGCCTGCCAATTCTGCCGTTTTGACAGCAGAGAATAAACCTAGAAAAAATTCTCTTGCAGGACAATATAAAGGATGCACTACTTTGGATTTACCTCGCAACTATGGAAAACCACTGTTTGAATTAGAACAAGATGGGGAAAGTATCAGAGAAGAAGGTCAGGGAGAAATCAAAATACTTTCTCCCAAAGATATACAGGTAATTGAAGTGATTGCAGATGCAGGAGTTGCTAGAACTGGTGCTAGTACCAATTATTCTCGTCTGACACCTTTGCCAAAGGGAAGTAGGGCAAGAATTACAGGAGAAGAGGGAGAATGGTGGAGATTGGACTATGGTGCTTGGATTAAAAAGTCAGAAACAAAACCAATATTGGGTAATATTCCCCCACAGTCAATCGTTCGTGGAATTACATCAGAGCAAAAGGCATCGACGACAGAGATTATTTTTCCTTTACAGTCTCCCGTACCTGTAGAGATCGAACAAAAAGAAGATAGTATTACTTTATCTTTGCACAACACTACCGCCCAAACCGATACTATTCGATTAGATCCCGATCCCATAATTAAACGCCTCGACTGGCAACAGAAATCGCCAACGCAGATCGATTATACTTTTGAGCTTAATAGCCAACAGCAGTGGGGATACGATTTATATTATCAAGGGAGTAGTTTGGTGTTTGCTTTGCGCCATCCACCAGAAGCTATACCTTTGTTCGATTTTGACAGTCTGGGATCTGATGATTCTTCAAACACAAAAAGCGATCGCCTTATTCCAGGAAAACCGCTCAATAATATCGAAATATTATTAGATCCAGGACATGGAGGAAAAGAATCTGGTGCAAAAGGACCAACTGGCTATCCTGAAAAAGAAATCAATTTATTAATCGCCAAATTAGTCGAGCAAGAATTAATTAAATTGGGCGCAACAGTTCATTTAACTAGAGAAACAGATCAAGATGTTTCCTTAAAAGAAAGAATGGCTGCGATCGATAAAATCAAACCAGACTTGGCTATTTCCATCCATTACAATGCTTTACCCGATAGTGGCGATGCAGAAAATACCCAAGGTATTAGTACTTTTTGGTATAACACTCAAGCTCATGCCCCTGCCACTTTCTTACATAACTATTTAGTTGAAAAATTAAACCGTACTGATGCAGGAGTATTTTGGAATAATTTAGCCTTAACTCGCCCTCATACCGCACCATCGATATTATTGGAATTGGGTTTTATGATTAATCCCGAAGAATTTGAATGGATCACTAACAGTATCGAACAAAGAAAATTAGCTAGAGCGATCGCTTTGGGAATTAAAGAGTGGTTTGCTATTAAAAAAATTTAACATTGTTTTGATTAATTTATAATTTCCGCAGGCTCTGTATCGTGAAAACAATTAAAATCGACAAAATGGTGTCCTTCTGATGTTTGCTGAATAATATCGACAAATTGATGTCCCCAAATAATATTTTGGGCTGCATAGGAATAGGGTGCGTGAATCGATTGGGCAACAGTTTCATCCACACCGCTAAGAGAAACTATCAGCATGGATCTAGTGTTAATCAAAGATTCTTCAGTGGCACTCCATAAAGGACTCTGTTCGTCGATCTGGTGCATTACCGTCCAACTGAGAGTAAATCTAGGAGTTTGACTGCGTACTAACTTGAGTAAATGAAATCGGCGCATATATTGTCCTTCAGTGCTAACTTCGTCTCTCATTAAGTAAACGCGAATTTGAGCTTCAATAATTTGATTGCGTCGCTGGTTGGCTGCTCTTAACATTAGGGTTGGAATACCATTATGATTAGAGATAACTGCAACACTGCTAAAAAGCACTCTAGCTGTGGGTTGAGAAAATTTAGTAAAAGCTAATCCCGTCATTAGAGCAATTCCTACTATCCCTACCAACGCTTCTACAGTTACTAGAGTATCTGCATAGACTGTTGTGGGATACATTGAGCCATAGCCAATTGAAGTTAAGGTTTGTACGCTAAAGAAAAAGGCATCTCCCAACGAACCTGGGGTGGCATTAGCAATACAATCTCCTCCCATGGAATAGGCGAGCGCAAAAATAACATTAATCATCACATAAGACAAAGCCATTAGTAGAATAAAACCCAACCAAGGAACTGTCAGGAGTAAATAGTATGGTTCTTGCCAATAGCTATGCCAAGCATCTGCACCAGGGATTTTAAAACGTCCGTTATGAAACTCGATTTTAAATCGGTCAGAGCTATTTTTAAC